>JAAXUL010000201.1 GCA_013336035.1 Chloroflexales bacterium | reverse complement strand
ACCGGCAGCGCTGCCACGATCTGCGCCACGCCCAGCTGCTGGAGGGCCAGTACCGCCGCCCGCAGGAGCGCCGCCGCGCTCAGGCCGTCATCCACAAAGATGATTAGGCGGCCTGTGATCCGCAGCGGCGGGCGATCGGCGTGAATGGCCGCCTCGCGGCGGGCCAGCGCGTCCCACGCTGCCGCCAGCACGCGCTCAATCTCGGGCATCGTCAGCTGCAGCGCCTCGATGACGTCGTGGTCGAGGAGCGCTATCTCGCCCGAGGTGACGGCGCCCAGCATCGACGATGCGGCGCCCGGGGCTATAAGTGGATGGACCAGGAAGACATCGAGGGGCGCGGTCAGGGCCTCGGCGACGGCGACAGCGACGGGGATGCTGGGCGGGAGCGTCAGCACGAGCACCTCCGGGTGGTCGCTATAGTCGAGCAGCCAGCTCGCCAGCACACGCCCAGCGTGGTAGCGATCCTGAAAGCGCGGGTTGGTCATGGGCATGACCTCGCTTCGCAGCACCGGACGGGCACGCGCAGCGTCAGGCTGGGCGCTCTAGGCAGCAGGTTCAGCAGCCAACCAGTGGGTGTCGGACACTGTCCTGGCAGGCGGCAGGGCGCGGCGAGTCACCCACCGTCATGAGGGTGGCCGGCTCGAGATCGCGCGGAGGCGTCACAGGCAGGGGCAGCGGGGACCGCAGTGCCGGGGCGCACAAGGGGCTAATGATCTGGTCTCCCCGCATCCCTTGGCGCAGCGCAGAAGCGGAGACCGGGAGGGGATCCCGAGTCGTGCTTGTCCCTGCAAGATCGAGGCCAGCGCCAATGGACAGCTCGTGGTGATCAGGATTGGCCCGCAGCGCGGATACCAGCAGCAGTGGGCCGAGGCCGGCCTCGTCGCGTGCGCACGGTGCGCTCATGCGGAGGCACAGCTGGGTGACCAGTCATCACCGCAGCGCGGAGGTGGCTCGCGCACCTGGCTGCCCGGATGCTCATGATGCCGATGGAGGCTTCGGCAAAGGGTGGTGGGGGACGCAAGTGATGGGCTGGCATAGCTTTTGCTACGCATGACCCATGCTCTCTTAGGCCACGGTGCGCGTCCTGCCATCAGCGACAATGGTACGCGCGCCGCGCTCCTGTGCTATCAGTACTCAGCCATACGGAATCAGTAACGAGACGTCACCCATGGACCAAGGGCTCCCCCCAGCGGGCAGCACCGTCCCCGTCCCCGTGTCTATCGACCCCGGCATCCGGCTTGACCCACAGGCCGCCGTGGCTCTTCTGACCAGCCTCCTGGCCCTGACCGACGACGCCATTCTGGCTACAGACTCCCAGCTGCGGGTCACTGTCTTCAACCGGGGCGCCGCGCACCTCTTCGGCTACGCCGCTCACGAGGTGCTGGGCCAACCCCTCGTGCTGCTCTTCCCGCCGCTGACCACGCTCGACCCCGCCACCGCACCGTCGCGCATGGAGTATCGCCCGATCACGGGCGTGCGTCACGATGGCGCCTCCTTCGTGGCTAGCGTCGGGATCGCGTCATGCGCTGACGCCAACGGATCCTGCCTCGCCCTGGTGCTGCGCGTATCCACCCCGCCCGCATCCAACGCCGGGCAGCCGCTGGATGATGTCAGTCTGCTGCAGCATATACAGGACGCGGTGATCACCTCGGACCTGGCGTTTCGGATTACGGGCTGGAACCCCGCCGCTGAGGTGCTGTACGGCTGGCGTACCGCCGAAGCGCTGGGCCAGAACGTCACAACGCTGCTGCAGACGGAACATCTCGAGCGCTCGCGGGCGCAGGTGCTCGCGGAGTTTCGTGCGCACGGCGTGTGGAAGGGCGAGGTGATCCAGCGCCACCGCAATGGCCACCCGATCGCCATTCTGGCGGCGGTCGCCACCATTCGCGCGCCGACCGGCGAGCCCATTGGCGTGATCACCGTGAACCGCGACATCAGCGCGCGCAAGGCGGCTGAGGACCAACTCCGCGCCCAGGCCGAGCGCCTTGCGGTGCTCGCTGCGGCCTCGCAGGCCTTCGCCCAGGCCGGGACCGACGAGCGGACGGTGCTGGATCTGGTGGCCCGTCGCACCGCGGACCCCCTTGGGGCCGGGTGTATCATCCGGCTGCGCTCGGACGATGAACAGTGGCTCGACGTGGTCACCATCTACGATCAGAACCCGGCCGTGCAAGCGGCGGTGTGGGAGGTCGCGGTGCGCCATCGCGTCCACGTCGACGACCCCAACCCCGTCGCGGTGGTGCTGCGCAGCGGACAGCCACTGCTCATACCCGTGATCGACCCGGAGGCCATGCGCGCCGCGATACCGCCCGAGCTGTGGGCGGGGTTCCTCCGCTTTCACCCGCATAGCACGATCATCACCCCTCTGCAAGCGCACGGCCAGATGCTGGGCAGCCTCTCGTTCTCGCGCCATGTGCGCGGGCTCCCCGCGTTCACTGTGGACGACCTGACGCTGGCTCAGGATCTGGCCGATCGCGCCGCCCTCGCGATCGCGAACGTGCGCCTGTTCGGGCAGCTGGCGGCTGAGCGCGCGTTGCTGGCCAGCCGAGTGGCCGAGCGTACTGCCGACCTGAGCCGGGCCAACGCCGATCTGGCCAGCGCGCTGCGCCTTAAAGATGCGTTCCTAGCCACGATGTCCCACGAGCTGCGCACCCCGCTCAACGCGATCCTCGGCCGCGCCGAGGCCCTCCAGGAGGCGATCTACGGCGCGGTCACCCCGCAGCAACAGGAGGCCCTGCGCAGCATCGGCGCGAGCGGCCACCAGCTGCTCACGCTGATTAACGACATCCTCGATCTCTCGAAGCTCGCGGCCGGCCAGCTTGCGCTGGCGCTCGAGCCGGTTGATGTGCCGCTGCTCTGCCAACTGAGCACCCACAAGGTGGCGCAGCAGGCTCGCACCCGGCGGATCACCGTGACCACGACCCTGGACAGCCAGTTTGAGACTATCCAGGCCGACGCGCGCCGGCTCACGCAGATCCTGGTCAACCTGCTCACCAATGCGGTCAAGTTCACCCCAGAGGGTGGCGCAGTTGGCCTGGAGGTGCGCGGCGATGCAGCCCAGCAGACCGTGACCTTCACGGTCTGGGATACCGGGATCGGCATCGCGGCGGACGATCTGCCCAGGCTCTTCCAGCCCTTCGTGCAGCTCGACAGCGCACTGAGCCGTCAGTACGCTGGCATCGGCCTGGGACTGGCCCTCGTCCGCCAGCTCGTCGAAGTCCATAACGGCAGTATCACTGTCGAAAGCACACTCGGTGAGGGGAGCTGCTTCAGCGTCACCCTGCCCTGGAATCCGAGACAAAGCGATTCACCCAAATAGTGGCACGATGCTCAGCTGCCGCACCAGAACGCGTTCTACAGGGCTGCCAGCAGATCGCGCAAAGGTGTTCTGAAGGCTGGAATGGATGACGGCGGGGTTGCCGCCTCCTGCGCGTTCTGAAGCCATAAATCGAGCACGATGTCAGTAATTGGCGCGAAAATCGGAAGAAAGGATTAAAAGATGAATCAGCCAGTTGCCATCCTCGTCGGGCATGGCGATATCCGACACCAGCACCTCCGGCCGCCAGGTCCTCACGACATCCAGCGCCTCGCGCGCGGCTGAAGCACTGCGACAAGATCTACCAGGAGCAGCGCAGCGCAACCGGCAAGCGCCCCCGACTGGCGGCCAGCCTGGAGTATGTGCGCGAGGGCAATACCCTGGTGGTCACCCGGCTGGATCGCCTGGCCCGCTCAAGAGCGTCCTTTGTGGCGCGGTAGAGTGCGAAGCCGGGGGCGATCTCGCTGATCATCTCGGCCTCGGTGCGACACTGTAGGCACATGGATTGATCCCCTTAGTTGAGGGTGAGGGGGTAGGGTGGGACTTGACCAGCGCGGCCGAAGCGGCCGCGCCGGTGGCGGTGAGCCAGTAGCACCAGCTGCCGCGCCGAGTGGTAGCGGGTTGCGGGGTTGCTTCTGCACTAGGCCGCGCTTGACCAGGCGGTGCAGGGTGGCGCTGTGGTGGCTCCCATTGCTTCCGACCAGGTCGAGCGGGCGGGCCCAGCGATCGTCCTGGCTGCGGTGCCAATATTCCAGAGCGCGTAGGATCTCCTCCTCGCGTTCGGTGAAGGTCAGTGGTTCTTCCTGAGGGATGTTCGTGGTTGAGGCCCGGCCCCCACATCGGGGGCCGGCTAGGGTGGGGCGGGCTAGTCGTTCTGCTCTATAGTCCTTCAGAAAATGTTTCGGCTAAGCCGCTTTGCGAGCGCAATTGGCCGTCGCCTCGAGATACGGGCCCATGAGTTGCCGCACAGCGGCGGGGTCAGCTTGGAAGCTGGCCAAACCAGTGTCCACGGCCTGGACCAGGGCCTCGAAAGAGGGGAAGTAGCGGTTGTGGGTCTTCTCTCGCTTGACGTTGCGCCAGAGGTGCTCAATCGGGTTGTAGTCGGGTGAGTAGGACGGGAGCTGATGCACACTCAGGCGCGCAGCGTGCTGAGCCACAAAGCGCTTGGTTTCGGCAGCAGTATGGTAGGACGCCCCGTCCTGAATAACCACGAGCGGCTGCTCGGTTTCGGCGAGAATGCGGGTCAGAAAGGCGCAGTAGCGCTTCGCTGTGAAGCGCTCGGTGCTGCCCTCCACAAAGAGCCGACCGCTGAAGTAGTCCACCATCCCCATCACCTTGTAGCCTTTGCGCTTGCCGGTCGTTTTGACCGTGGGCTGTTCGCCACGCGGCGCCCAGGTGTATCCCAGCGAGCCCCACTGGGCGAAGCTTGCCTCGTCGGCAAACAACAGCAAGGCATTATGGCGCTTTGCAGAGCGTAAAATGCTCGGCCACTGACGTGTGCGCCAGCGCTTGCGGCTGAGCTCATCGAGATGGTCGGCCACAAAGCGAGCCTTCTGGTAAGAGAAGCCCAGGTTCTTCAAGAGCGTGCTGAGGTAGTGGACGTTGTAGCTCTTGCCAAACTCGCGCTTGACCAGGTCCTGGATCAAGGCGCTATTCCAGCAGCCGGTTTCATAGCCGCAGGCTTCGGGACCGCTCAGCACCAACTCCTTGAGCCGCGCTCGCTGGCTGTCGCTGAGCTTGGGAGGCCGGCCCGGCGAGCGCCCGCGCACCAGAGAGGCCCAGCGCTTCGAGAGAAAGCTGTCACGCCAGGCGTAGATCGTTGTCGTGCTCACGCCCAAGCGACCAGCGATGGTGTAGACCTCCTGACGGTCGGCAAGCATCAGCAACGCACTCAACTGCTTGATCAGCCACTGCCGTCCAGCGCGCCAGGCGATCCGCAGGCGGCTGGTCAACTCCTTGACGGTCTCGGGGCGAAAGGTTATAGTCGCGTCCACGGGGTGCCTCCGGTTTGACTCGGGTCTTCAGCAAACACGAGTCTACCATCTGGTGCCCCGCCTTGTTTCTCACCCCCTTCCAGATTCTTTTTCTGAGGATCTATACCACGATCAGCAGCCCGCGGAAAATGCACAGAGTGCAGAAGGTGTTATGTTCTGGACTCTTGACCCCAGGTATATACTAAGGACGTAGGAGCTATGTGCCCGTATTCTCCTCGTTCCTCCTCCGTCATCTCCACCAAACCCACATGCTGCCTGCTCCTTGTTCACCTATCACAAGGAGGTGCTAAAGTGTCCACCGAAGAAAACAAGGCCATCGTACGGCGGTACCTTGAGGCAAGAGATCCCGACCGCTCAGATGAAATAGTCACAGCCAACTTTCGTGGTCACCTTCCAGGCAATCCCGAACCACTCGACCGGGCGGGCCATCGACAACTGCTGAGTACATTCTACTCCGCCTTCCCGGACCTTCACCCTGTAATTGAGGAGCAGCTTGTGGAAGATGACCGCGTCGCGACCCGCTTGACCTGGTACGGAACACACCAGGGCCCCTTTCAAGGAATCCCACCGACGGGCAAGCAGATCGCGATGGCGATGATCAGAATAGATCATATTGTCAACGGCAAGGTGGCAGAGAATTGGGTGAGCTTTGATGCCCTTGGACTGCTCCAACAGCTCGGCGCAGCCCCCGCACCGGGGGTGACCAGCACCTAAGTCTGCGACCAAGCTGCGGTCCCAGCGAATATCGACGGGCCACATTCATCAAAGGTGATCCAGGGATTGTCAAGTAGAGCAGATCCGTGATTGCAGCGCGGTTTTTGCGCTCTCGCTTGATAATGCCTAGCCCTTGAGCATCAGCGGCAAGGTAGGCAACAGGGTCGTCTGCCTTGCCACGTTGTCGGGCCACCGTGTAATGATACAAACCGCGATACACCATCTCCATCGAGAGTGCGTGAAAGGGCTTGTTCAGGGCCTCAGCCACGGCGTCGGTCAGATCGACCAGCACTGCGTACAGGATCCACGTCGCCCACACCTGGATCTGAATACCATTGATGCTCCCCGTCCAAAAGTAGGCCAGCCCGAGCAAGCGCTTGATGACGTTAAAACAGTCTTCAATTCTCCAGCGCTGCCAATACAGCGCGACCACATACTCGGCGGGCAGCACCTGCGGGTCCAGCACATTCGTCAGGTAGCGATACCATTTACCTTGATGCTGCCAGGCGATGAGACGCAGCGCATGGGCACACTGACTGTCTTTCTTCGACCCGACCTGCACAATCTCGTCGCGTAGCGTGGCGGTCAGGCGCAGCACCTGCTGGGGGCGGGCCACAACCCGCTCCTCCTTGCGCGTGAGGAAGAAGACCCCGGCATCGCTCAACTGGTCGAAGCGCGTGAAGTTCAAGAAGCCCAGGTCGAAGATGAGCAGCATGCCGCGCTCCAGGCTCGCGAGGGCCTGCTCCCAGAAGCGCTGGTCGTGGGCTTTCGGATCCTCCTCATACCACAGCTGCCGGGGCAGCCGGGTGATGAGGTCAAGCAAGCCCGCTATCCGTCCCGCCAGCACGGGTCCCTCGCCGTCACGCAACAGCCCGCTATGGCGCAGCAATGCATCAAGGGTCGAGCCATCCAGGGCCAGCACCGCCGTGAAGTGCTCGCTGGCCCAGCGCAGGGCTGGGGGCAGCGGGCGGGTTCGGGCCTGCCAGCGCTGCGCCATCAGTGGCAGCACCTCTTGGAAAACCCGTTCGAACAAGAGCGCGGGCAGGCTCGAGAAGCGTTGCTCGATGGCCTGCTGGGAGACCTTGCGCTCGTTGACCCACAGCAGCCCCTCGCGGTTGAGGGTGCGCACGGCTTCGGTCACCGAGCCGAGTTGCCGCCAGATCAGGCTCAACACGAAGGCCATCATCACGGGCAGGTTGAGCGTGCGCTGGCGCAGGCCAAGGTCGTGAAAGTGCGCGACCTGATTGAGGGTGGCGGGATGGACCAGTTCTTCGAGGCGCAATTCCACCGTTTCGTCCGGCGCTTGCGTGTTCTGGCGCTTGGTGCGGTCGCGCTGGATGGCGCGCGTATGCCGCACACTACTTTTCTTGGGCTTGGGTTTGTCGCTCATGCCTCCAGTCTAGCCAACCTGGCTCAGAGGTCAACTTGGCGCTTGACAAAGCGCCAAGAAGCTTAACTTGTGGTTGATGGCATAAGATGTTGTTGCGAGACGAACCGTACATGCTCGCGCGGGAAGAGGGCGCAGCGATCTGGTTTATCGGCATACTGGTGGTGATGAAAGCGACCAGTGAGCAAACTGGCGGCGCGTTCGGGCTGGTTGAGCAGGTACTCCCAGCTGGATTTGTCTCTCCGTATCATGTGCATCATGCCGAAGACGAGGCCTTCTACGTGCTAGAGGGCCAGATCACCTTTATCTGTGGTGGCGAGAAGCTACGCGGTGAACCCGGTACCTATGTGTTTGGCCCACGTGATATCCCGCACGGAGTCCGCGTTGAAGGCCCCGACCCGAGATTCGTGTCACCAGCCACACCAGGACGGCTTATTCTGCATTATGGTGCGGTAAAGCGATACGCCGCTCCGGGATAGTACATCCAGGCACATTCATGATGACGTACAAAAAACACCGCATTCCAGCGCGGTATTTTTGCGCAGGTGTGGCCGGTGACACACGAATCTCGGGTCGGGGCCAACAAGCCGGCTACGCCACCGGCTGCTGGAATGCGGCTCTGATCCAGGATCTGATCCAGCGTGAGTTTGGCAAGACCTTTCACGTGAACTACATCAGCACCCTGCTCAAAAACTTGGGCTTCAGCTATCAAAAGGCGCGCTTTGTCTCGGACCACTTGGACGAAGTGGCGCGCAAGCGCTGGCGGTCGCGCCAGTGGCCGGCCATTCTGCGCTCGGCACGGCGCCAGGGTGCCTTGCTCTTGTTTGCTGATGAAGCCAGCTTTGCCCAATGGGGCTCGTTGGGCTATACCTGGGCGCTGCGGGGCGAACAGCCCGTAGTCAAGACGACCGGCAAGCGCAAGGGCTACAAGGTGATGGGCATGGTCGACTACCTCAGCGGACGTCTGTTTTTCCACGGTGGCACCGAGCGCTTGACCGCCAAGCGCTACTGCGCCTTTCTGGCCAGCATCCTCAAACAAACCAGCCAGCCCATCGTCGTCATTCAGGACGGGGCCTCCTACCATACCGCCGCCGAGACCAAGGCCTTTGTCGCTGCCCACGCCGACCGGCTGACGGTGCATCAGCTGCCGAGCTACTCGCCCGACTACAACCCGATTGAGCATCTCTGGCGCAACGTCAAGCGGGCCAAGACCCACAACCGCTACTTCCCCACCTTCGAGGCCCTGGTCGAGGCGGTGGATGCGGCCCTCACCACCTTCCAGAACGATCCGGCTGCCGTCCGGCAGCTCATGGGTTCTCACCTTGAGGCGACGGCCAATTGCCCGCGCAAAGCGGCCTAGCAGAAACATTATCTGAAAGACTATAGTAGACGCCATGTTGAACGAAGTGAGAATGTGTGTCGCTTTGTTGGTTTCGGTATTCCAAATATAGATCTGATAACGGAGTGTGCACTTAACCGAGCAACTTTAGTAGGATTTGGCGATCTGCTTCCTGATGAAGCTCATAATTATAGGATCCCACTACCCAGTTGCCTTGAGAGAGTAACAGATCCTCGTTCATTGATAGTAACAGTAGCGTGGCTATCGTCTATTAAGCTAGGGCGTCAGCAGTATAGATCTATTCGAATAGAAGCTGCTCCCTTATATAAAGCTGTTGAAGTCCTCGGAGTTGATCGTTACGCGGAGCAGCCGGCAAGCGTAACGGTGAAGCGCGGAACAGTGTTTCATGCGAGATACGAGGGTAATAAAGCCGTACCCTTTATTGATGATGGCCATCTTGCCTTGCGAGTTTGGTGTAAGGAAGATACTGGAGGGGGTAATATTGATCCAATTAGGTATGGAGTTGCAGTCACAATCGCTGCAGAAACTGCAATTCCCGTTTATGATCAAATCAGAGAGCGCGTAGCCACAAGAGCTCGAGCAAATGCATAATCTTTTTGGCCACGTTTATCTTGAGCGGAAGGTAATCTTGGCGTCTTCCTTGCCTGTTAACGTCAGTTCTGGGTCGGCCCCCAGATATCCAATGAGCTCAACACGGTTCAGTGACACTATAGGCACCATATTAAAGCGGAAATAACGTACGCTAAGGAGCAACGGATCGCATTGGGAAGCCCTATAGCGATGGTCACTACGCTTGAGCCACGTCGAAGCGCACACTGATGCGGTGAATCGAATCAACATTTTGGCTCAACCGTTCCGCTCTCGGCTATAGAAGCGAGGCCGCACTGGCGTCTAGTTTACGGAGCAGTGACTCTTGGTATTTGGCTTCCTGACACCCACGGATTGCGCAACGAGCTGGAGTAGATCAAGAATCTGGCATCTGTACAGCCTGCATCGCGCCCCAGTTCTCACCTGGCAGCGCCCGGTCGAGGACCTTGCTAGCAGCAATGCGGGTTCGGTAGATGACCTTGGAAAGCTATGACCGGCCTATGTGTAGCTCATTGCGCAATCCGACGGTACCCCCCAGCTACCCATCCTCTCCGGGCATCGGGTCATCGAGGGCTGTCAGCACGAGTTTGACCTGGAGGCATCTTTCAACATTGCCTGCCACGGCCGCGATCAGATCGGCCTCCTCGGCCGTCTCAACGAGGAACGAGGCCGGCGGGCGATGGAGAGCCCTGGCGACCGCCGCGAGGCGAGCCAGTGGGATCGGCCGGCGCCCGGTCTCGTAGTTGTTCAAGGTCGTGTGGGGCCATCCGAGGGTCGCCGCCAGCTCGCGCACGGTCAGCCCTGCAGCACGCCGCACCTCTGCTATCCGGGCGCCGACCAGCGCATCCATTGAGCTTACAGCCCCTTCTTCAGCAGTCGGGGTCGTGCCATTGCTGATACCCATCTACAAGCTCCCCAGGTCCAGGGACTGCTGCTCGGGCGCATCCAGATCCTCGCCAGTCAGCGCACGATATTGGGCCTGGATGAACCGCACGCAGTGATCATACCGATCCGCGGGCAGGTGCTCATACTTAGCCAGCTGGTAGCGCTTCTTCACGGCGACCCAGCACGCAGCCCGTGCGGCGCCAGCGGAAAGGCGAGGATCGCTAGTCGTCGCGGCCTCGGC
>JAAXUL010000877.1 GCA_013336035.1 Chloroflexales bacterium | reverse complement strand
AGCTGCACCGGCGGCTCGAACATAGGTTGGCGGTTCATAGATCCTCCTGTTCCTTCGTGCAGGATCATGATACTGCGAACCTATGTTCGTTTTTTTGCGCGACCCAAATCTGTGATCTACTGAGGCTCCAGTACCCTAGTACCCTATGCTATTATGCCAAGCCTGCCCAGGCGATTCGGCGGCCTGGTGCGCGCCACCACGGCGCTTCGCGCGTGGTGACAACGCAGGCGGCGAGCGAAGCCAGATGAGGGCGCGATGTCATTGATCGACCAGCTGTTCGGTCGGCCCCTGGCGAGCCACGAGGAGGGCATGCAGCGGGTTGGGGTCGGGATGGGCATCCCTCTGTTAGGGCTTGATGCCCTGGCCTCTGCCGCGTATGGCCCCGAGGCGGCACTGACGCTTCTGATCCCGCTGGGGGCGCAGGGAGTTGCTGCGATTGGCCCGCTCAGCGCGGTGATTATCGGGCTGCTCCTTCTCGTCTATCTGTCCTATCGGCAGACGATCGACGCCTATCCTACCGGCGGCGGATCGTACACCGTCGCCCGGGAAAATCTGGGGACCTACGCCGGGCTGCTGGCCGCGGCCGCGCTGCTGCTCGACTATGTGCTGGTCGTGGCCGTCGGCATCTCGGCCGGAATTGGGGCGCTGGTCTCCGCCGTCCCAAGCTTACAGCCCTTCACGCTGCCGCTCTGTCTGGGCACGCTCGCCCTGATCACCATCATCAACCTGCGCGGCGTGCGTGAGTCGGGATTGGCGTTCATGGTGCCGACCTACCTGTTCATCGGCTGCCTGTTCGTCGTGCTGGTGATCGGGCTGGGCAAAGTGCTCCTGAGTGGCGGCCAGCCGTCACCCGTGGTCACACCGCCGGCCCTGCCCCCCGCCACGGCGACGATGAGTTTCTGGCTGCTGCTCCACGCCTTTTCCAGCGGCTGCACGGCTATGACCGGGGTCGAAGCCGTAAGCAATGGCGTCACGGCGTTTCGGGCGCCGACGACGCGAAACGCCCGCCGAACCCTGACGGCGATCATCGCCATCCTGGCGCTGCTGCTCGCCGGCATTGCCTACCTGGCGCAGGTCTATGGGATCGGCGCGACTGCGCCCGGCCAGTCAGGCTATGAGAGCGTGCTCTCACAGCTGATCGGCGTGATTGTCGGCAAGGGACCGTTCTATGGCGTCTGTATCGCCGCCATCCTTGCCGTGCTGGCGCTGTCGGCCAACACGAGCTTCGCCGACTTCCCGCGGCTCTGCCGAATCATTGCGCACGATGACTTCCTGCCCCACGCCTTCGCCTCCCGCGGTCGGCGGCTAGTCTTCTCCGCAGGCATCCTGGTGCTCGCCGCGCTCGCCGGGCTGCTGCTGATCATCTTCGGCGGCATCACCGACCGCCTCATTCCCCTGTTCGCCGTGGGGGCCTTTCTGGCCTTCACCCTTTCGCAGGCCGGGATGGTGGCCCACTGGCGCAAGATCGGTGGGCGCGCGGCCACCCGCAACCTGCTGGTGAACGGTGTCGGCGCCGCAGCGACCGCGGTGACTCTGGTGGTGGTGCTGGTGGAGAAGTACCGCGCAGGCGCCTGGCTGACCCTCACCATCATCCCGCTGCTGCTGGTCATTTTTCTCAAGGTGCAGCAGCACTACACGCGCGTCCGCACGGAGACGGCTTGCCTGCGGCCTCTGGACTTGACCGACCTACAGCCGCCGCTTGTGGTGGTGCCGGTCCGCCGCTGGGATCTGCTGACGCATAAGGCGCTACGGTTCGCGCTCAAGCTCTCGTCTGAGGTCTACGCGGTGCAGGTCGGTGTCCCCGAGCAGACCGATGATCTCCGGGCGCACTGGGAGGCGTTCGTCGCGCAGCCAGTGCGGCAAGCCGGGCTGCTCCCGCCAACACTCGTGACACTCGAGTCACCGTATCGCCAGCTCTTTTCACCACTGCTGACCTACATTGAGGAGCTCAAGCGCCAGCACCCTGGTCACCAGATCGCCGTGATCATCCCCGAGCTGGTGGAGCACCGCTGGTATCACTACCTGCTCCACAACCAGCGCGCCGAGGTGCTCAAGGCGCTGCTGCTCTTGCGCGGCGGCCCACGGATCGTGGTGATCAACGTCCCGTGGTATCTGCACGCATAGGGGCTGGGCGCGCGTGCGGGCCTACATCTACGGGCGGCGCGCATAAGGGACTGTGCGCCCCTATGCCTCGTCGCGGAGCCGATAGCCGACCCCCGGCTCGGTGAGGAGATAGCGTGGGCGCGCCGGGTCGCGCTCAAGCTTGTGGCGCAGGTGCTGCATATAGATGCGCAGGTAATGGGCCGAGTCGGTGTACTCCGGCCCCCAGACCTCCTGGAGCAGCTGCCGCTGGGTCACCACCCGGCCCGCGTGCCGCACCAGGGCCACCAGCAGCTTGTACTCGATCGGCGTCAGATGCACCTCTGCACCGTCGCGGAAGACCTGCCGCCGCACCATATCCACTCGCAGCTCGCCGACGGTCGCCACTGGTAGCTCAGCGACCTGCCTCCCAGCCGTGCGCCGCAGGGCCGCGCGGATACGCGCCAGTAGCTCGCCGACCCCGAAGGGCTTGGTCAGGTAGTCGTCAGCGCCTGCGTCGAGCAGCGCGATCTTGTCCTGCTCCTGGCCCCGCGCGGTTAGGATCACGACCGGCACGACCGACCAGCTGCGGAGGCGACTGAGCACCTCCAGCCCGTCCATATCAGGCAGGCCGAGGTCGAGGATGATGCAGTCGGGGTGCAGCTGGGCGGCCTGCTCGAGCCCCTCCTGGCCAGCGCTCGCCTCCAGTAGCTCATAGCCGTGGCTGGCCAGCGAGCTGCGCAGGAAGCGTCGGATCTGCGTCTCGTCTTCAATGATCAGGATCTGGAGTGGGCGATGGCTCATCGGTCATCCTTGCGCCTAGCTGGCTTTGCGCCACGGCTTTCCCGCCTGGTGTGCGGCCAGGTCATCCGGCTGCACCTGCGGGGGCTCACTGTCGATCGGCAGCCAGAAGCGAAAGACCGCCCCTCCCGCCGGCCCTTGCTCGGCCCAGATCGCGCCCCCGTGCACATCGACGATGCCCCGGCAGATCGTGAGGCCTAGCCCCACCCCACGTCGCTGTTCCCCCGGCCCCCGGTAGAACTTCTCAAAGACGCGGCCCTCGGCCCCCGCCGGGAGCCCTGGCCCCGCGTCTGCCACCTCGACGAGCACGGCGGGGCCGCCACGGACTGCCGCTGGATCCACCGGGTGGGACGGCAAGGCCTGCCGGTTGGGCGCCAGCATGGCCCTGATGCGGATCGGGGTGGCAGGTGGCGTGTAGGTCAGCGCGTTTTCCAGCAGATTCATGACCACCTGGGTTACAAGGCGTCCATCAAGGGCCACCAGCGGGAGATCCGGGGGCACCACGACGGCCACTGGCCGTCCAACCAGCCGCTCGTCGAGCAGGGCTAGCGCCGCGCCGATGATCTCCTCAATCGACTGCCACTCTGTGCGCAGCGGCACATTACCCGTCTCGAGCCGGGTCATAGCCAGAAGATGGTCGACCAGGCGGTTCAACAGCTCGGCCTCCCCGTAGGCCGTCGTGGTCAGCTGCTCGCGTGTCGTCGGGTCAAGGGCCGCACCGCGATCAAGCATGCTGCTCAACGCGCCCATCACGACGGCCAACGGCGTCCGCAGCTCGTGGGAGACCGAGGAGAGCAGCGCGCTCCGTGCCCGCTCGCTCTCCGCTGAGACGTCCGCGCGCTGGGCTGCGTCGGCTAGGAGCGCCCGCTCGATGGCGAGGGCGGTCTGGCTCGCGCAGGCCTGCAAGAGCTGGAGTTGCTCTGCATCGGGCGCGTTGGCGT
>JAAXUL010001639.1 GCA_013336035.1 Chloroflexales bacterium | reverse complement strand
ATGGCTCTTTGGGAATTGCCGTGGAAATTCCGGAAGGGCAGTTGCGTGGTGTGGGGCGTTCGGGCATGATGGGGGCAGGGTCGCAGCCGTGAACGGAAGGAGGAGCGCCAATGGCGAAGCAGCCCTTCATCTCGATCCCGCTTGATATCCCGGATGTGCAGGTGCTCAAAACCGAGATCACCAAGGCGGGCGAGCTCATTCTGACCGTCGAAAGCACGCTGACCAGCACCATCTGCCGGCGCTGTGGGCGCACGATCACCGAGGGGCATGGGCACGATGAGGCCCGGCTCTTGCGGCACCTGCCCATCCTGGGACGCCCGGTCTACCTGCGCATCCGACCCAAACGCTTCCGCTGCCCCTACTGCGACGGCCATCCGACCACGACCCAGAAGCTCGACTGGTACGACCCGGCCGCCCTGCACACCAACGCCTACGAACGCCAGCTCATTGTGCTGCTGATCAACAGCACCCTGACGGACGTGGCCACGAAAGAGGATGTGACCTACGACGCCCTGCTGGGGGTGCTGGATCGCTGGATCGGGCGCACGGTGGATTGGGAGCGCCTCCCCGCCTTCGTGACCCTGGGCATTGATGAGATTGCGCTGACCAAAGGCCATCGCGACTTCGTGGCCGTGCTCAGTGCACGCACCAGTGACGGCGAGGTGCACCTCCTGGCGGTGTTGCCCGACCGCCGCAAGGCGACGGTGGTGGCCTTTCTGGCAGCGATGCCCGCAGCCAGACAAGCTCAGATCACAACCGTCTGTAGCGATATGTGGGAGGGCTATGTCGCTGCGGCCCAGGAGGTGCTGCCCCACGCCACGCTGGTGATCGACCGCTTTCACGTGGCCCAACACTATCGCGATGGGGTGGACAGCCTGCGGAAACAGGAGCTTCGCCGGCTGCGGGAGGAACTCCCCGAGGCGCAGCGCGACGACCTGAAGCATACGCTCTGGCCCTTTCGCAAGCGGCCTGAGGACTTGAGCACGGCGGAGCAGGGGCGCTTGAAACGGCTGTTGGGCCACAGCCCTGCTTTGCGCCGCGCCTATACGCTGCGGGAAGAACTGACCCGGATCTTCGATACCGCCCGCTCAAAAGCCGACGGGCTGCGCCGCATTGGCTTCTGGCGCCAGCGCGTGGCGCGGAGTGGCCTCACCTGTTTCGACGCGTTCCTCAAGCTGTTTGACCGCTGGGGCGACCTGATCGGAAACTACTTCGTGCATCGCCAGAGTAGCGGGTTTGTCGAAGGGCTGAACACCAAGCTCAAGGTGCTGAAACGGCGCTGCTATGGGCTCAAGCATGTGGGGCATCTGTTTCAACGGCTCACCCTGGACCTGGACGGCTACCGTCGCTTCAGCCCCTGGCGCACTGCTCACGCCGGTGCCCACGGCAATTCCTGAAGAGCCCGACTGCATAGATGAGGAACCCGAGGGGTAAACTGACTCCATCCGTGGCCAACCCCACGAGCACGAGGTTGAACAAGGTGCCCTGATTGGTTCCATCAATGGTGACA
>JAAXUL010001638.1 GCA_013336035.1 Chloroflexales bacterium | reverse complement strand
CGATCTCGCGGCCGCCCTGCTGCGTGGTGCCTCTGCGGCCAGCCCGGTCGACCTCTGGGTTCTGTTGCATATCTGGAATCGCCCCGAGCAGATCTCGGCCCTCCAGGCGATCGTTGGCCCGCTGGTCGAGCGCGTCGGCGGCCAGGCGGTCGGCGCCGAGCGCGACCTGGCGGCGCTGGCCCAGGAGTTGGCCCGCTTGGAGCAGCGCGCGCAGGCCGAAGACGCGGGTCGCGCCTATACGCCCACCTACTTCGGCACGCTGCTGCACGATATCGAGCGCACCCGTCAGGAGCTGATCGCCCATAGCGCGGGCCGCCGCAGCGATGGCGCCCGCGCGCGCTGGCAGGAGTTGCTGGATGCGGTCGAGCGCCTGACCGATGCGGCCCTCGATCGGCTTGAGGCAGTAGAACGGATCTGAGCAATGGAGCGTATGCAGGCATTGCCGACCCTCCGCGCGCTCGGGCCGGGCGAGGTGCCGCAGCACCCCGGGCTGCGCCGCGATACGTGCGGGCTGATCCTCGGCGACTACGGACTGATCGCCGTGCGCGGCGGCCACCGTCTCGTCGCCCTGCTCGCCGCGCTCAGCCATACCCTCGACCTGAGCTGGGGCGTCACGCTTGACCAGCAGGCCGACGAGCTTGCCCTGCTGATCCTCAACCCCGCCGAGGCCAACGCTCCGCCGCCCCAGTTCTACGAGGCTGCCCGCCGCGCGCTCGTCGCCACGCATCTCGGCGCAGCCAACGCCCGGCTCTACACTGGCGACGGTCGGATCTTCGTGCCCTACGCCGACCCCGCCGCGCCGCATGGGTATGATGTTGTCGGGGGTTGTGGGCCGGGATCGGGGGCCGGGATCTCGCTCTCGGAACCCCTGATGCTGCCTTCGCCGCCCCCGACCGCTGCCTCCAATGCGGCCCCCACGATCCTCCCATTGCTCTGCGCCGCGCAGCTCCTGCCCGCCGCCGCCCCCCCGCCCATAACGCTGGCGGTGCTGACTGACCGGCGGTTGGCGGCGCTGGTGGCGGGCTATGTGCAGCGGCACGGGCTGGCCTACGGCGTGCGCTTCCTCAGCTGGCAACAGCACGACGCGCCGGTCGAGGTCGCCCTCTTTGATATCGTTAGCGCGGTCGAAGTGCGCCCGCTGCCACGCTTTGTCTGCGAATTTCTGCGGCACCTGCCGCGCACGGCGCTCTTCGCCGATTTGCTGGCCCCAGCTGACCTAGAGCACGAGCCGCTGCGGCGGTTGTTGGTCGCCTGGGGCAACCGCCCGCAGTTCTACCCGCCACATGTTCAGGATCTGTTGCCGGCGCGGGGCATTCTGCTGCTTGGTGGCACCCACTGGGGCAGCGGCCTGATCGCGGCACCCCCGCCACGTACCACTATGCAGCAAGTCACCACGATCGCGCATACCCTGCCGGCCCAGGCTGCCCCGAGTGCACAGGTGCCCGCTCAGCTCCAGCTGCGCATTGCGCTGCATCCGGCTGGGCCGACCTGTGGCCCGACCCACGCTCTGCT
>JAAXUL010000876.1 GCA_013336035.1 Chloroflexales bacterium | reverse complement strand
GCCGGCATCGCCGGCTCGGCCCACGCCATCCTCATCCCCGAGATCCCCTTCGATATCGAGAAGGTGGCCGAGAAGATCCAGCGCCGCGAGGCCGACGGCCGCTACTTCTCGATCGTGGTGGTCGCCGAGGGCGCCAAGCCCTCGGGCGGCAGCGTCTCGGTGATCGAGCGCGAGGCCGGGCGCGCCGAGCGCCTCGGCGGCATAGGCGACAAAGTGGCGCACACCCTTCAAGAGCTGACGGGCCGTGAGACGCGCCTGGTCGTGCTCGGGCACCTGCTGCGTGGCGGCTCGCCGACCACCTTTGACCGTCTGCTGGCCCTGCGCTTTGGCGCCGCGGCCATCCGCGCCATCGATGAGGGGCAGTCTGGGATCATGGTCGCCCTCAACCCGCCGACGGTGAACTATGTCCCCCTCGAAGAGGCCACCAGCCGTATGAAGGTCGTCCCGATCGACTGCGACACCATGCTCACCGCGCGCGATATGGGGATCAGCTTCGGCGACGAGTGAGGGGCGAGCGCTCGCCTAGGGCTTGCTCGGGCGAGCGCTCGCCTGGGGCTCGCTGGGGTGAGCGATCACCCCAGCGAGCGCCGCGAGCCTAGTACAGGAACATCGGCTTGCCGAGCAGGTGGGTGAAGTGGGGCCGGTAGGTATCGGTGTCGTACAGCTCGCGCACGTCGACGCGCTTGACGCCCTGGATGCAGGTGTCGACGAGGACCGTGGTGTAGACGCCATTCTGGAGGGCGACCATCACGCCGTTGCGGCCCTTCTCGAGCTGCTGGACGGCCAGGATGCCGTAGGATGAGGCGACCATGCGGTCGAGCGAGTCGGGGGCGCCGGCCCGCATCAGGTAGGCCAGCTGCTGGTTGACCACCTCGACGCCGGTGATCTTCGTGACGGCCTCGCCGACGATCTGGCCGATGCCGCCCAGCTTCTTGTGGCCGTAGGCGTCCTCCTGGCCGTACTCGACTACCTGGCCGCCGAGCATGCTGGCGCCCTCGGAGACGACCAGGACCGCGTAGTGGCTGGGGTTAGAGTTGCGGTCCTCGAGGATCAGCTTGGAGACGCGCTCGATGTCGAAGGGCACCTCGCTGATCAGGGCCCGGTCGGCGTCGGCCAGGTAGGCCGAGATCAGGGCCGTCTCGCCAGAGTTGCGGCCGAACAGCTCGACCACGGCGATGCGCTCGTGGCTGCCGGCGGGGGTGCGCAGCGCGTTGATGAACTCGACGCTGCGCGAGACCGCGGTGCTGAAGCCGATGCAGTAGTCAGTGCCGAAGACATCGTTGTCCATCGTCTTCGGGATGGCAACCACACGCACGCCCTCCTGGTGCATACGCGCGCCGTAGCTCAGGGTGTCGTCGCCGCCGATCGGGATGAGGGTGTCGATGCCGAGCTTCTCGAGCACCTTCAGCACGTGGGGCGTGCAGTCGGCGAGATTCTTCTCGCCCTTGAACTCGAACCTGCCCTTCAGGAAATCGGGCATGCCCGACTCCTTGACCTTGCCGGGGTGGGTGCGTGAGGTATGCAGGTGGGTGCCGCCGTAGCGGTCGATGGTGCGCACATCGGCGGGGGTGAGCGTCTGCACCCACTGTTTGCTGCCCTCGGGATCGTCGAGGTTGTAGTTGAGCAGTCCGGCCCAACCCTTCTTGATGCCGATCACTTCCCAGCCATTATCAGCGGCGCGGTTGACAACCGCCTTGATCGCCGGGTTGAGGCCGGGCACGTCACCGCCGCCGGTCAAGATACCGATACGCATGGTGGCTCCTTCTCATCTCTATACGCTCACGCGGACTAGGCCAGATGGTGGGCTGGGGGTAGGGGTCCAGGCGGTGATCCGGGCACGGACCAACGCCTCACCCGATTAGGGGGGTGGGGTAGGGGGCTGAGCACGGGCTTGCTGCTCGAACATCGCCATACTCCTTCGGAGCGACTGTTCAGTCTCCCGACCGTCATTCGTGCGTGGAACGGTCTACCGGCGACCCCAGTGTCGTCATAATCTGCAGCATGCTAGTCTAGTCACCCTATTCTAGAGCACCATGGGGATAGTATGGTTAAGAAGAATTATCCGGAGATTAAGAAGTACGGCTTGCAACTTCTTTCCTGGCCTGGGCGGCGGCCTGCCCCGGGCGCCCTGGCACGTATGTTAAAATGGGGTAAGTAGCCCCATTTGCGCAATCTCTACGAGGTGGCACGTGACCCACATCGGCCAGGACCGCCCGGTGGTGCTGGAGGCCCGCGGCATTACCAAGCGCTTCCCCGGCGTTATCGCCAACGATAAGGTCTCGCTGAAGCTGCACAAGGGCGAGGTCCTGGCTCTGCTTGGCGAGAATGGCGCCGGCAAGTCCACCCTCATGAATATCCTCTACGGGCTGTACAGCCAGGACGAGGGCGAGATCCTGGTCAACGGCGAGCCGATCCGGGCGAGCAGCCCCCACGAGTCGATCCAGCGCGGCATCGGCATGGTCCACCAGCATTTCCAGCTGGTGCCGGTGATGACGGTGACCGAGAACGTCATGCTCGGCAACGAGGTCGTGCGTGGCGGGCTGCTCGACCAGCGCAAGGTCGCCGAGCAGATCCAGGTGATCTCGCGCCGCTACGGCCTCGAGGTCAACCCGGACGCACTGATCGCCGACCTCGACGTGGGCGCCCAGCAGCGGGTCGAGATCATCAAGGCCCTCTACCGCAACGCCGACATCTTGATCCTCGATGAGCCCACCGCCGTGCTGACTCCTCAGGAGGCCGACGACCTCGTGCGGGTGATGCGGACCCTCACCGAGCAGGGCAAGTCGCTGATCTTCATCACGCACAAGCTGCGCGAGGTGCTCGAGGTGGCCGACCGGATCATTGTGCTGCGCTCGGGCCGCGTGGTGGGTGAGACGACGCCCGCGAGCTCGAGCGAGGCCAGCCTTGCGGCGATGATGGTCGGCCGCGCTGTGATTCTCAAGGTCGATAAGGACGAGGCCCGCCCCGGCGCGCCGGTGCTCGAGGTGCGCGGCCTGCGGGTGCGCGACGACCGCCGCCTGATGGCCGTCGATGGCGTGGATCTGCAGGTGCGGGCCGGCGAGATCCTGGGCGTCGCCGGGGTTCAGGGCAACGGCCAGACCGAGCTGGTGCAGGCGCTCACCGGCCTGCGCCCCCCCGAGGCGGGCACGATCACGATCGGCGGCCAGCCAGTGACGGGCGCCTCGCCCCGTGTGATCAGCGAGCTGGGCGTGGCCCACATCCCCGAGGACCGGCAGCGCGACGGCGTGGTGACGAGCTACCCGCTCACCGACAATGCGGTGCTCGAGATGTACTACCTCGAGCCGTTCGCCAGAGGGATCGTGCGCGACGAGCAGGCGATCACGGCCCACACCGAGCGCCTGGTCAAGCAGTTCGATGTGCGCACCCCCAGCGTGACGGTGCCGGCCAGCTCGCTCTCGGGCGGCAACCAGCAGAAGCTGATCGTGGCCCGCGAGTTTAGCCGCGAGCTGAAGCTGCTGATCGCGGCTCAGCCAACCCGCGGCATCGATGTGGGCTCGATCGAGTTCATCCACAACCAGATCGTCAAGAAGCGTGATGAGGGTGTGGCCGTTCTGGTCGTCTCGGCCGAGCTCGACGAGATCCTCTCGCTCTCTGACCGCATCACGGTGATGTACCACGGTAAGGTTGTCGCCACGGTAAAGAATGGCGAGCTGACCCGCGAGCAGCTGGGGCTGCTGATGGCAGGCGCCAGCCTCGAGGCGACGCCCTCCTCCCCCGCCGGCCGCTGAGCCCGCCGCCTACTGGAGCTTAAGACCATGGCCCAAGCCGTCGAAGGGCGCTCGCCGAAACCACCGGGTCTGCGCTCG
>JAAXUL010001637.1 GCA_013336035.1 Chloroflexales bacterium | reverse complement strand
TGGCCGCCCTCTCGCTGCGTGCGCGTGCCCCGCTGCTCTACATAACGATCAACTCCGACGCCGCCCTGCGCGCCGCCGACGACCTGCGCCAGTGGCTCGGCCCCGACGCGGTGCTGCTCTACCCGGCCAGCGACGCCATGCCCTACGAGCACATGTCGCCCGGCGACGAGGTGATCGTGCGGCGCCTGCGCGTGCTCGCCACCCTCGCGGAGCGCCGGCTATCGGCGGCCGGCCGCGAGCATGACGACGGCCCGCCCCAGCGCTCAGCGCTCAGCGCTCAGCGGCCGCTCGTCATCGTGGCCCCGGTGAAGGCCCTGATGCAGCCGACCCTGACCCGCGACGAGCTCGCGAGGGCCACGGTGCTCCTGCGCCGCGGCCAGCAGGTCCGCCAGGATGACCTGGTGCGCCGGCTGATCGAGCTGGGCTATAACAGCGCGCCCACCGTCGAAGAGCCTGGCGAGCTTGTGCGCCGCGGCGACCTGGTAGACGTCTGGCCCTCGGCCGACGACCTGCCCCTGCGCATTGAGTTCTTCGGCGACGAGATCGACAATCTGCGCCAGTTTGACCCGGCCACTCAGCGCAGCGAGGCGCGGGTCGAGGCCGCCATGATCAGCCCGCCCCACGAGATCCCGCTCTGGCGCCGCGAGCAGGCCGTGGCCCGTATCCAGGCCCTCGCCGCCGCCGAGATGCGCCGCGAGTCCCGCGCCGAGTGGGAGGCCGCCCTCGCGCACCTTGTGGCCGGCGAGCGCTTCGAGGGCCGGGCCTTCTACGCGCCGTTCTTCCGCGAGCGCCCGGCCACCCTGCTCGACCACCTGCCCGCCGGCAGCGCGGTGCTGCTCTCTGAGGCCCAGTTCCTGGCCCGGCACGCCGCCGAGATCCACGAGCAGGCCGAGGGCCAGCGGGCCAAGCTGATCGACTCGGCCGAGATGCCCCCCGAGGTCCCACGGCCCTACCTGCTCTGGGAGGAGATCTTCGCCGAGGAGCATGCGGCGTACACGGTCGCCGACCTGACCAACAACGAGGGCGAGGGCCAGGTGCGCCCGCCCGAGTTCGCGCCGGCCGAGCTGTTTGGCGGCCAGTTTCGGCGCCTGGTCGCCGACATCGTCGAACGCATCGGCAGGGGCGAGCGCGTCGTCGCCGTCACCAGCCAGGCCGCGCGCCTCCAGGATCTGGTCGAGGAAAGGATGAAGGATGAAGGCGCTCAGGAAAGGATGAAGGATGAAGGCGGAAGGATGAATCCGGGCAGCGGCGATCCCGATCAGGCGCAGGCCAGCACCGCTGTTCCTTCATCCTTCATCCCTCATCCTTCATCCTTCACTGTGATCCACGGCGCCCTCGACGGGGGCTGGCGCCTGCCCGACCTGGGGGTGACGCTCTATAGCGACGCCGAGATCTTCGGCATCAGGCAGCGGCGCCCCCTGAGCGAGCGGCGCAAGCCGGGCCGCGGCCCCGATGAGCGCTCGGCCTTCGTGCGCGGGCTCAAGCCCGGCGACTATATCGTGCATATCGAGCA
>JAAXUL010001636.1 GCA_013336035.1 Chloroflexales bacterium | reverse complement strand
GAAAGGGAAGGTACAGGGCCGGCACGCTATTGCTGCTTACCCGAGCCCGGCTCGTTCAGGAAGCGGTGGCCCTCCGCCTTGAGCGTGTCAGGCAGCGCCCCGCCCACGGCAGCCGCCAGCTTCGTCTGCAGCGAACCCGCGACGACATGGTCCTCGCCCGCCATCAGCGCCTCGAAGCCCTGCCTGGCCACCTGGGCGGGGTCATCTTTCTTGCCCGCGCCCACCCGTGTGTCCTCCATATCCGCGCGCTGGAAGAAGTTGGTGTCGGTCGCCCCGGGCATCATAGAGGTCACCGTCACGCCGGTGTCTTTCAGCTCGTTGCGCAGCGCCTGGGCGAAGGAGTGGACGAAGGCCTTGGAGGCCGCGTAGACCGCCTCGAACGGCCCGGGTATCACCGAGACGATCGAGGAGGTGAACAGCATGCGCCCCTTGGCACGGGCCACCATGGCGGGCAGCACGCGCTTAGCGAGGTGCACGGTCGAGACGACGTTCAGGTTGATGATATTCAGCTCGTCGCGCAGGTCGGTCCCATAGGTGAAGCCGCCGCCGATCCCAACCCCCGCGTTGAGCGCAATCGCCTCGACGGGGCGTCCGGCCGCAGCGATCTTGGCGCACAGCTCCTCGACGCCATCATAGGTCGCGAGGTCGGCCTGCGCCACTTCGACTCGGGCGCCGAGGGTCTCGCACACCTGCCGGACCTCGGTCGTAGGCTCCTGGTGCTCGGTGATCAGGAGATCAAATCCGTGCTCAGCGAACTGCTTGGCGAGCTCATAGCCTATGCCGCTGGAGGCGCCGGTCACGACGGCCAGTGGGCGGCTCAACAAGTCACTCATGTGTGTGGTCTCCTTGCTTCCGTAGTCAACTCTCTGGGTGAGGCGTGCCTCTACGCAGTCGGCTCCCTCGGGACGGGGCAGCCCGCTGAAGGTACCGCTCACCGCTGAAGGTATCGCAAGGAGCGTGCCGCGCGGCTCGCGGTGAGCTCGCCGGCTCAACTGGCCATCAACAGCCGGCAGAACCGCGTATGGTATGATCCCCTCTCGCGCCGCCCAACGGGATGCCCGGCAGTAGCTCGGCACCGACGACCTGGACGGGGGCCGCGGCCGCAGGAGGACACGAATCGTATGGATGAAGCGATCAGACCGTCGCCCGACACCAGCCGCGAGGCGCTCGAGCACGAGAGCGAGATCACGTTCTTCATCGCGAGCGGGCCGGGGGGGCAGCACCGCAACCGCAACGCGACGGGGGTACGGCTGGTCCACCGGCCCAGCGGCATCGTCGTCACCGCCACAGAGCGCCGCTCGCAGGCGGCGAACCTAGAGGTGGCCTTCGCCCGCCTGGCGCGTCGGCTGGAGGCGGCCATGGCCACCACCGCCCCGCGCGTGCCGACGCGCCCGAGCCGCGCCGCCCGCGAGCAGCGGCAGACCACGAAGCGCCGGCGCGGCACGGTCAAAGCGCTGCGCGGGAAGGTCAGTGAGGAG
>JAAXUL010000875.1 GCA_013336035.1 Chloroflexales bacterium | reverse complement strand
TAGCCCTGACCGTAGCGCTGTTCCTGTCGCTCCTGGCCGCCTGCGGATCGCCGCCCGCCGCCTCAGCCATCGGGGAGCTGGTCGCCGCGGCGGCGGGGGGGCTGGCCGCCTCAGCGGCGGTAGGAGCGTCTGTTGGCGCTGCGGCGGGCGGCGATCCGCAGGCGGCCAGGAGCGACAGGAACAGCGCTACGGTCAGGGCTAGCCCGATAGAGCTCTTCGTCTGCATAGCTTTCTCCATTAGGTATGGGCGCACCCAATGCGCCCGCTCGGGGGCGCCGGCCGGCGTCCCCACTATGACACGACAGCATCTGCTCGAACCGTTCTGCGAGCGCCTCGAACCGCTCTGTGAGCGCTCGCCCTCGCCCGCAGGGACAACCACCCCCTTTCTGGGTGCTGCGCGCGGCCTATGACTGCTGCCCGCCGCGCTGGCGCAGCACGTCCACCCAGACGGCGAGGATGATCACGGCGCCGATGGCCACGGTCTGCCACTCGATCGGCACCTTAAGCAGCACCAGGCCGTTGCGCAGCACGGCGATCAGGACGACGCCGATGGCGGTGCCCCAGACCGTGCCGACGCCGCCGAAGAAGCTGGCCCCGCCGATGATCACGGCCGAGATCGCGTCGAGCTCGGCGCCGAGGGCCGCCGTCGGGTAGCCCGAGTTGGTGCGCCCGGCCAGCATCAGGCCGGCCAGCCCGGCCATCAGCCCGCTCAGGGTGTAGACGGTCAGCAGCGTGCGGTCCACGTCGATGCCCGAGAGGCGCGCCGCGGTGATGTTCCCGCCCACGGCGAAGATGTGGCGGCCGATGGTGGTGCGGGTGAGGAAGATATGCGTGACCACATAGACCAGCAGCACGACGAGCAAGGCCACGGGGATCGGCCCGAACGAGCCGGCGCCCAGCCAGAGGACCGGGTCGGCGCCGGCCTTGTCGAAGCCAGAGATAGGCGACGCGCCGGTGATCATCAGGGCCATGCCGCGGGCCACATTGAGCGTGCCCAGGGTGGCGATGAACGGGTGGGGCAGGTGCAGCCTGGTGAGCAGCAGGCCATTGACCGCGCCCATGCCCGCGCCGACCAGCAGACAGGCCAGCATAGCCAGGTAGGGGTTCACGCCCCACTCGATCGCGAGCAGGGCCAGAGTGCTCATCGAAAGGGCCAGCACCGCGCCCACCGAGAGGTCGATGCCCGAGGTGATGATTGCCAGCAGCAGCCCGATCGCGAGCAGGGCGTTCACCGTGGCCTGGCGCGCGATATTCGACAGGTTACTCGGCGTCAGAAACACGTCCGACGCGGACGAGAGGAAGATTACCAGGATGGTGAGCCCGAACAGGGCGCCGAAGCGCGCCACGAAGTCGCCCAGCGTCATGCCGAACAGCCGCCGCGCATTGCCGGCCGTGCCCTCAGCCACATCAGTGCGCGCCATTGCCGCCTCCCATCGCTGCTGCAAGCACCTGCTCCTGGGTCGCCTCCCCCCCGCTCAGCTCGGCGCTGATGCGGCCCTGGTGCATCACCAGGATGCGGTCGCTCATGCCGAGCAGCTCCGGCATCTCCGAGGAGATCATGATCACCGCCGCGCCCTGCTGGACCAGGGCGTTCATAAGGTTGTAGACCTCCACCTTGGCGCCGACGTCGATGCCGCGGGTCGGCTCGTCGAAGATCAGGATCTTTGAGCGGCTGGCCAGCCACTTGGCCAGCACCACCTTCTGCTGGTTGCCGCCGCTGAGGAACTGCACCTGCTGCCTGATGTGCGGCGTGCGGATGCGCAGGCTCTCGACGTAGCTGGCGGCCTGCCGGTCCTCCTCCTTCAGCCGCAGCAGGCCGCCGGCGACAAGCTCCTTGAGGCTGGCGAGGGCGATGTTCTCGCAGACCGAGAGCTTCAGCACCAGGCCCTGCTGCTTGCGGTCCTCTGGCAGCAGCCCGAGGCCCGCCTCGATCGCCTGCTGCGGCGAGTCGATGCGGCGCTCTTTGCCGAAGATGAAGATCTTGCCCGCGCTGATCGGGTCGGCGCCGAAGATGCTGCGCACCAGCTCGGTGCGCCCGGCGCCGACCAGCCCGGCGATGCCGAGGATCTCGCCGGCGTGCACCGCGAAGCTCACCTCGTGGGGCGACCCGGGGCGCCGCAGCCCCTCGACCCGCAGCACCTCCTCGCCGCGCCTGGCGGCCAGCTTCGGGTACTGCTGGTCCAGGCTGCGCCCGACCATCAGCCTGATCAGCTGCTCCTCGCTCACCCCTTGCATCTCGAGGGTGTCGACGTAGGCGCCGTCGCGCAGCACCGTGCCCCGGTCGCAGATCTGGCGCACCTCGTCGAGGTGGTGCGAGATGAAGATCACGCCGACCCCGCGCTGCTTGAGCCGCTCGATCACGCCGAAGAGCTGCTCGATCTCGCGCTCCGAGAGGGCGCTGGTCGGCTCGTCCATGATCAGCAGCCGGGCGTTGAGCGAGAGGGCCTTGGCGATCTCGACCATCTGCTGCTGGGCCACGCCTAGCCCCGCCACCGGGCGCCGCGGGCTCAGGTCGAGCTGCAGCTCGTCGAGCAGGGCTTGCGACTTGCGGTACAGCGCCGGCCAGTCGATCAGCCGCAGGGCCGCGAGCGCCTTCGGCTCGCGGCCGATCCAGATGTTCTCAGCAATGCTCAGCTGCGGGACGAGGTTGAACTCCTGGTAGATGATCCCGATGCCGAGGTCCTGGGCCTCCTTCGGGCTGCGGATCTCAACCCGCTGCTCCTCCCAGAAGATCTCGCCGGCGTCGCGCCTGTAGGCGCCCGCGAGGATCTTCATCAGCGTCGATTTGCCGGCGCCGTTCTCGCCGAGCAGCGCGTGGACCTCGCCCTTGCGCACGTCCAGGCGCACATTGTCGAGGGCCCTGACCCCCGGGAAGCTCTTGCTGATCCCCTCGAGGCGGAGCAGCTCCTCCGCCTGGACTAGCATCGTCTGCTCCGTAGCAACCGTTGCCATAAGCTTCTTACCCTGTCGGCGGCGCGAGCCTCAGCGCTCGGAGCGCGCGCTACGCCGGGTTGCTCTCGCTCACGAAGCTCTCGGTGGCGGATTCGTCCGGCGCCGATCAGCCCAGAGTTCAGGGTCGCGGCGGGCGTGGTCTGGCTCTTTCTAGGGTTTGGCGCTAGAGGTTGATCGACGCGAGGTAGGCCCGGTTGCGCTCGGCGCTCTCACGGGGGGCGCCCATCCCCGGCAGCACATCTTGCTCGACGGTGACGAAGCCGGCGTAGCCGCGCTCGCGCAGCCAGGCGGCCACCGCGGGGAAGTCGACGCAGCCCTTGCCGAGCTCGCAGAACACGCCTCGCCCCACGGCGGTGAAGTAGTCCCACCCCTCGGCCCGCGCCTGGGCGGCCACCTGGGGGTGGCAGTCTTTCAGGTGCACGTACCAGACCCGCTCGCCGAAGCGTTCGAGGCCCGCGCGCACCTCCGCTCTGTCGCTGCCGCCGGTGCCGTAGATGTAGTGCCCAGTGTCGAAGACCAGGCCGAGCAGGGCGGGGTCGGTCAGCTCCAGCAGCGTCGCAATCTCGTCAGGCGTCTCGACGAAGCCGGCGCAGTGGTGGTGAAACACTGTGCGCAGCCCGGTCTCCTCGCGCACCGCCCGGGCCACCAGATCGGCGCCTGCGGCGAAGACGCTCCACTCCGCGGCGCTCAGCCCCATCGCGCGCGTCACGCGGCCGGCGCTGCGCGTGCGCTCCGGATCGGTGCCGTTGTTGTCGGCCAGGACGAGGAAGGGCGGCCGCGCGGTGTCGCCCGCGGCGGCCAGGAGCCGGGCGACCCTGAGGGCCTGCCCCAGGCCTGGGCTGTAGGCGGCGGGATCCCTGAGCGCCACCGGCACAAAGG
>JAAXUL010000200.1 GCA_013336035.1 Chloroflexales bacterium | reverse complement strand
ACGCCGCTCTTCCGATCTCATGGCGCTGCTGGCGGCCGCGCCGGTGGCCCTGGTGGCGCAGGTGGCCCTGGCGACGGCGCGGCGCGGCGGGCTGAACCCGAAGCTGCGGCTGCGGCCGGGCGCGTATGCGGACAGGACGATCGAGCGGCTGGACATCCCCGGCGCGTACGGGCCGGTGCCAGCGCTGCACATCGTGCCGGCCGCCGGGGCAGACACGGCGGTGTGCGTCGCCCACGGCTCGGGGTGCGACAAAACCTTCTACGCGTGGCGGCTCGTCGATGTGCTGGTAGGGCGGGGGATGGCGGTGCTGCTGCTTGACCTGGACGGGCATGGCGAGAGCCCACGGCCGCAGGCCTTCCCCGAGATCATCGAGAGCGTGGCGGCGCCGGCGCGCTGGCTGCGGGCGCGCTACGCGCGCGTGGCGCTGCTCGGCACAAGCCTGGGGGGCATCGTGACGGCGCGGGCCGTAGCTGAGGGGGCGCCCTGCGACGCTATGGTCATCTGGGGGGCGCCGCCGCGGCTGCGGCTGACAGCCGAGGAGTACCGGCGCACCCAGATCGCCGAGGCGCTGCGGATCATGCGCCCGCAGCTATTGCACCTGCTTCGCGACGGCAGCGCGTACCACGTCGTGCGGGCGTGGCAGACCAGCGGCATCCGGGCGCGCATCGGCACGTGGGATCTGTTCGACGCCCTGGACCTGCTAGGGAGTCTGGCGCGGGCGCGGGCGCGGGCGGATCGCCCGCCGCTGCTGCTGGTCTACGCGGGGCGCGACGCGGTGCTGCGCCCGGGGGCCGCGGGCGAGGTGCGGGGGGCGAGCGAAGGGTGGGGGGCGTACCATCTCGTGCGGGGGGCCAGCCATGTCTCGCTGGCGATCGAGCCGGAGACGATCATGGTGACGGCGGAGTGGCTACGGGATGTACTGAATAGAGAATGAAGGGTAGCGAAGGTCGGCCTCACCAGCGACAGCAAGGCGATAAGCGCTGTCTTCGCTACTCTTTTCCCATGCTCAGCGCGCAGCGCGGTTCGGCTCGAGCACAGAGTCGATCAGGCCGTACGCGATCGCCTGCTCGGGGGTGAGGTAGGCGTCGCGGCTGAAGTCTTGCTCGATGCGCTCGAGGCTCTGGCCGCTGTGCTGGGCCATAATCTCGCGGAGCATCCGCTGCAGGCGGAGCATCTCGCGGACCTGGATTTCCACATCGGGGGCGTAGCCCTCGGCACCGCCGCCAGCGGGGTGCGAGTGGATCGTGGCGTTTGGGAGGGCGAAGCGCTTGCCCTTCGCGCCGCCGCAGAGCAGGACGGTGGCCATGCTGGCGGCGCGGCCGACGCAGACGGTGCAGACATCGGGCGTGATAAGCTGCATCGTGTCATAGATCGCGAGGCCGTCGCGGACGCTGCCGCCTGGGCTGTTGATATACAGCCAGACATCGCGCTCGGGGTCGTTGTGCTGAAGGACAAGCAGCTGGGCGACGACGAGTGAGGCTACATCATCGTCGATAGGGGTGCTGATCATGATGACTCGCTCTTGGAGCAGCCGGGAGAAAATATCCCAAGCGCGCTCGCCGCGAGCCGTGCGCTCGATAATCGTGGGGATAGGCACGGAAGGCATGGGCGACCCTTCCTACAGGATAGAGAACTCTACTTCCAGTATAGCACACTCCTTTGACGCCGCCCTCTGTACCAGGTCCGCCGTCCGCCAGGGCCGGGGCCTCCACCGGGGCGCGCCATCTAAATTGATGAGTAGCCGAAGGCAAGCATAGGGGTGCCCCGGTAGCGGGTGTACCAGGGCACCGTGACCTCCTGCGCGCACCAGAAGGCTATCAGGCTCAGTTCGACGCGCAGCCTGCCCATCAGCGCTCGGGCCTGCGCGTCGGAGGGCTCAGTGCTTGAGGTCGGGGAAGTCCTCCTCGCAGAACTCCGCGCTGACCTGGCCGCCGCCATGGGTCTGCTCTTCGCGGGCCCGTAGCTCGACCCGGCGGATCTTGCCGGAGATCGTCTTCGGCAGCTCACCGAACTCAAGGCGGCGGATGCGCTTGTAGGGCGCGAGCCGCTCGCGACAGAAGCGCAGGATGGCCCCAGCTGTCTCGGCCGTGGGCTCCCAGCCAGCCGCCAGCACGACGTAGGCCTTCGGCACGGCGAGCCGGAGCGGGTCGGGCGAGGGCACCACCGCCGCCTCGGCCACCGCCTCGTGCTCGATCAGCACGCTCTCTAGCTCGAAGGGCGAGATGCGGTAGTCCGAGGCCTTGAAGACATCGTCGGTGCGGCCGACGAAGGTGACGTACCCCTCGGCGTCGCGTGCGGCGATGTCACCAGTGTGGTAGTAGCCTTTGCGCATCACCACGCTGTTGCGCTTCTCGTCGTCCTGGTAGCCCACCATCAGGCCGAGCGGGCGGGCCGAGAGGTCGAGGCAGATCTCGCCCTCGTTCCCCACCTCGCCGCTGAGCGGGTCGACCAGGGCGATCGTGTAGCCCGGCAGCGGCCGGCCCATCGAGCCGGCCTTGATCGGCTGGCCGGGCGGGTTGCCGATCTGGGCCGTGGTCTCCGTCTGCCCGTAGCCGTCGCGGATGGTCAGCCCCCAGCTCCGCTCAACCTGCTCGATCACCTCGGGGTTGAGCGGCTCGCCGGCGCCCACCAGCTCGCGCATCGGCACCTTCCAGGCCGTCAGATCCTCTTGGATGAGCATGCGCCAGACCGTCGGCGGGGCGCAGAAGGTGGTCACGCCGCAGCGCACCAGCTGCTCGAGCAGCGCGACCGCGTGGAAGCGGCTGTAGTTGTAGAGGAAGACGGTGGCCTCGGCGTTCCAGGGGGCGAAGACGTTGCTCCAGGCATGTTTGGCCCAGCCCGGCGAGGAGATGTTCAGGTGCACGTCGCCGGGCCGCAGCCCGATCCAGTACATCGTCGAGAGGTGACCGGCCGGGTAGGAGGCGTGGGTGTGTAGCACCAGCTTGGGGCGGGCGGTGGTGCCCGAGGTGAAGTAGAGCAGGAATGGGTCGGCGGCGAGGGTTTCGCCGTCGGGTGTAAAGTCGGCCGGGGCGGTGGAGGCGCTGGCGAAGGCGTGCCAGCCCGCGATTGGCTCGCCCACGGCGATGCGCGTGTAGTCGCCCGGCACCTCGGCAAACTTGGCGGTGTCGACGGAGCGCGTGACGACGTGGCGGACGGCGCCGCGCTCGACGCGGTCGCGCAGGTCGGCGGGGCCGAGCAGGGTGGCCGAGGGGATGATCACCGCGCCAAGCTTCATGGCGCCCAGGATCGTCTCCCAAAGCTCTACCTGATTGCCAAGCATGAGGATGAGGCGGTCGCCGCGGCGTACACCCAGCCCGCGCAGCCAGTTGGCGACGCGGTTGGTGCGCTCGGACATTTCGGCGTAGGAGCGGCGGGTCTCGCGGCCGTCCTCCTCGACGATCCAGAGCGCCAGGCGATCGTTGCCCTGGGCGATCACGTCGAACCAGTCTAGGGCCCAGTTGAAGCGCTCGAGCTGGGGCCAGGCGAAGTCGCGCAAGGCGCCCTCGTAGTCCTCGCGCCGCTCCAGCAGGAGATCCCGCATCGCGCGGAAGCGCGCCGTTGTGTTCTGCACGTCGGTGGCCAGGACGTCGTCGCTCATGGGCGTATCCCTCTCGACTACAATGTCGGCTTCGGTCACCTTTTCATTAGTATACACCCAGGCGAGCTAGTGCTCGTCAGGCGCTTCTTCACCAGGGGGCCGCCCCCAACCTCGCCATGCTGTAGCTGTCGGGCTCGCTGTTGTCGATCGTGTCGACGCGCAGCCCTCCTTAGGTAGCAAAGCCGTATTCTTCGCTATAATGAGGCGGCATTCGCGCAACGAATCGCTGTGCCACTTCAGGTGTGTCGCGTGGGAGCAGGATGGATCCATCGCCTGCCAGCCTTGTGCTGACCTTGCTGGGCCCCCCGGAGGCCCGCTGGCTCGGCGCGCCCCTTCCCATCGCCCGCCGCCAGGCCCGCGCCCTCCTCTTCCTCCTGGCCGTCGATCTGCGCCCGGTGGCGCGCGAGCAGATCTGCGCCCTCCTTTGGCCAGACGCCCCCGGTCCGACGGCGCGACGCCATCTGACCCATTTGCTCACCCACCTGCGCCGGGCCCTGCCTGACCCCGATCTGTTCCAGGTCGACAGCGACCGTATCGCGCTCAGTCTGGCCAGCGTGGCATCCGATACCGCCGCGCTGGTCCGCAGTGTCGTCAGCGCCCAGACACCGGTTGATGCGCTGCGCCGAGCCGCTGAGCTGGTGCGCGGCCCCTTCCTGAGCGGCTTCAGCCTGCTGGACTGTCCTGAGTTTGAAGCCTGGATCGACGGTGAGCGGGCGCGCTGGGATCGGATTAACCGCGAACTGCTGGCGACCCTGGCCGAGCGTGCCGCCGTGGAAGAGCGCTACGCCGACGCGATCTGGGCTGCGCAGCGCGGGCTGGCCATCGATGAGCTGGATGAGGCCTTCCAGCGTCAGCTGATCACAGTTTACGGCGCCCAGGGCGACCGCGCTGCCGTCGAGCGGCAGTTTGAGCGCTGCGTGGCCGTCCTCGCGCGTGAGCTGGGCGTGCCGCCGCTCCCTGAGACGCGCGAGGCCTATCTGCTCGCCCGTGATGGGCCGCCAGCGCTTGTGGACCGACCGCTATCCCGCGTGCCGGTGCTCGCGCAGCCCAGCCCGTTGGTCGGCCGTGACCAGCATCTCGCGCAGGTCGTGGCACTCCTGCGTCGACCCGACATCCGCCTGCTCACCCTGACCGGACCAGGAGGCGTCGGCAAGACGCGCCTGGCGCGCGCGGTTGCCGAGACCCTTGCCGCTGACTACGCCGACGGTACCGTCTTCGTCCCGCTCGCGCCAGTCCAGGATCCGAAGCTGATCGCGCCAGCTATTGCGGCGGCCTGTGGGCTCCGCGATACCAGCGACCGCGGCGCGCTCGCACACCTGCTCGATGTGCTGCGTGAACGCCAGGTGCTCCTGGTGCTGGACAACCTCGAACATCTCACCACCGCAGCGCCTGCGATCAGTGCGATTCTCGCGGCCGCGCCGGGTGTGCGGGTGCTGGTCACCAGCCGTACGCTGCTGCGCCTCGCCGACGAGCACGTCTATCTCGTACCGCCGCTGCCAGTCCTGGATGGCCCCGCCAGCGAGCCGTCGCCCGCCGTCGAGCTGTTCATCGCCCGCGCCCTGGCGATCGCCCCGGATCGCTCGCTTGGCCCGGCCACCCGTGTCGATATCGCGGCGATCTGTGCGCGCCTTGATGGGCTGCCGCTAGCGATCGAGCTGGCGGCAGCGCGGATGCGCGTGCTCACCCCGCCGGCACTGCTCGCGCGCCTGAGCCGTCGCTTCGAGGTGCTGGTCGACGGCCCGCGCGACCGGCCGGAACGCCAGCAGACCTTGCGGGCCACGATCGACTGGAGCTATGCCCTCCTCGACCCCAGCGAGCAGCGCCTGCTGCGCCGGTTGGCGGTGTTTGTGGGCGGCTTTAGCGTGGATCTGGCCGAGCAGCTCATCGCAGAGCCTCATGCGCTCGCGCTGCTGGAGCGCCTCGTCGACCAGAGCCTGCTGCAGCGGACCGCCGGCGTTGCGGGTGAGCCGCGCTTGATGCTGCTGGAGACGATCCGCGCGTATGGGTTGGAGCGACTGGTCGAACACGGCGAGGATGGGGCGGTGCGGCGGGCCCACGCCCATTGTCTGCTCGACCTCGCCGAGCGCGCGGCGCCGGAGCTGGAGCGCTGGGACCAGAGCGCCTGGCTCGACCGCCTGGAGCTGGAGCAGGACAACCTACGCGCCGCGCTCGCCTGGGCGCAGGAGCACGACGTCGAGGTGGCTCTGCGCCTGGCGGCGGCGTTGGGCGGCTTCTGGATCAAGCGCGGATCGTTGAGCGAGGGGCGCGCCTGGCTCGAGGAGGTGCTGGCCGCGACTGGTTGGCGCGAAGCGGAGGAGCCGGTGATCCGCGCGAGCGCGCCGTTCGCCAGGGCGCTCGCCCGCCTTGGCGCCCTGCTGTTCCATCAGGGGGAATACGTGGCGGCGACGCCGCTGCTGACTGCGGCGGCCGCGCACTTTGACCACCTCGCGATGCTCCGTGACGCCGCATTCTCGCGCCAACTCCTGATTGCGGCGCTGGCGATCCAGGGTGATATCGCAGCAGCAACGCGCATCACCGCGGCCAGTCTCCCGGCACTTCTGACGATGGATGATCCCGCCATTCGCGCGCTGGTCAGCCTCCAACAGGGCCTGGCCGCAATGCAGAGCGGAGACGACAGGCTGGCGCAGCGCTCTCTGAAGCAGGCCTGCGCGGAGTTGCGCGTGGCCGGCGACCTCGGCCTATTGGCGATCTGCCTGCTGCACCTTGGGGCCTCCTCCCTGCGCCTTGGTGAGCAGGATGCCGCCCTGGCATGTTTCAGCGAAGCGAGCGACCTGGCGCTGGCCCTGAAAGACCGGAGTCTCCAGGGCACGGCGCGCAACAACCTGGGCGAATTGGCGCGCGTGCAGGGCAACGACACGATGGCGGTGGAGCATTACACGGCCAGCCTGCGCCTGCTGCAGGACAGCGACCGGCGCAGTGAAATCCCACGCCTCCTCCACAACCTTGGCTACATCGCGCTGCGGAGCGGCGCCACCGTTACCGCACACGAGCGCTTCCAGCGCAGCCTCGAACTGTTTCACCTACGGAACCCGCGTGGGGTGACCGAAGCGCTTGACGGGCTGGCAGCTGTCGCCACAACGCGCGGTGAGCCGCTCCTTGCGGCCCGCTGGTGGGGTGCGGCAGCGGCGGCGCGCGAACAGATGCACTACGCGACGTGGCTCCCGGACCGGCTCGAACAGGCGTATTACGAAGCCCGGGCGCGCAGCGCGTGCGACCCGGATAGCTTTGGCGCCGCCTGGGCCGCCGGTCAGGCGCTGAGCTTGGCAGAGGCGGTGGCCGAAGCCCGCCTGCTCAGCCCGCTGTAGCCATCCGCCCGCCCCCGTGTAGCCATTTTGGCGCCACCCACCAGCTATCCTCCTTGGGTCGACCAGCACACGCTGGGGTACAAGGAGGTCGCGATGATCAGCATCAGGTCGATCCTGCTTCGTTGGCAGCGCACGACTCACCGGGCGGTGGAGGCGCGGCGGGCGCTGGCCCGGAGCATTGCTGCCTGGGTGTGGCCGGAAGATCTCACGGTATCGGAGGACCACCCCGACGCCCGGGGCAGCGGCCAGCGCCCGTGCGTTGAGCTGTATGGGAGGCCTGCCGCGGCGACGCTGTATGGGCTTGCGCGCGTCCACTATGGGCCTGTGGATCTGCGCGCCGGGTCCTTCCTGACGCCCAGCCCAATCGCGACGGTGGCAGCGTGGCCGTGTGAGGAGCGAGGTGAGCTCGCGTAGGCTCGTGTGCGCCGTGCGCGGGCGCACACAGGGGCCTTGGCGGCGGATGATCTTGACGGCAACGCCCGACCGCTTGCTGCCTGGCCAGGTAGACCGCGCCGAAGCCGCCCGCGCCTAACGTATACCCTTTCAGGCCTGGCTGCGCGCGGCCGTCGCTCCCGCGACGGGTGGGAGGCGAACCGAGCGCCGCGATCGGGGAGCCGAGCTGAGCACCCATTTGTTGATACCAACACATGCTCATCTCGCCCTAGGATTTGCGCGTCAACTGAAGATAGCCATGCATGCGGCGTAGCCATGATTCGGATGAATTACACCCAGGAGGAAATCTGTGAGCACCAGTCCCAAAATCATGCTGCTTATGACGCTGACCACAATCCTGATCAGCGCGGGTACGCTGGGGAGCCTCGCGCAGGCCGCGCACCCAACCACGCACACCGTCCCAGGCCCGCTCGGGCAGCGCGACACCCCCAGCAGCATCCCCTACGCTCTGGCCAGCTGGCTGTCTGGCACGGCCGGTGACCATCGAATGGAGGCCAGGCTCACAGCGATCAGCGACCGGGCGCACGACGTGGTCGCCCCCAACATCGCCGTGTCGCCGGTCAGGGTGCGCCTGGCGGTGTCCAGCAGCGTCCCGGCGCACGCAAGCGCGGAGGGCGGCGCGATCGCGCCGGATGATCTTCTGGTCGCTGCGCCTCAGTCCGGCTACGTGATGCGGGCGCCAGCCGGCGCTCCGGCGCACGCGATCATTGGCAAAGCACATGGACGGCTCGCCTACGGGACAGGCGTGATCAATATCCAGGAAACCGTACGCTAAGGAGCGACCGTCATGTCCAAAGATGCGCCCTTCGGCCTGCCAGCATTCCCGAGAGCGCCCGCATTCTCAGCCTCAATCGCGGCCGGCGCGCCGGTTTTACCCCGCCTGGGCCATATCCGCCAGCAGCGCCAGCGGGTGCCCCCACGTGTCCCCAAAGACGAAGCTGTCGAGCGGCTTGCGCGTCCGCGCGGCCAGCTCGCGTCCCCGCAGCGGCTCAGGCAACGCCGTGGGGTCGCCTTGGGCGCCGACCGCGAGCACGGTGACCGGTGCGTAGTCCGCGGGGACCGCGAACGCGGCGCGGGCCTGCTCCGGATCGAAGCCGCCCATCTGATGCACCCGCAGCCCTAGCGCGGTCGCCTGGACGGTGAGGCTCGCGACGGCCTGGCCGAGATCATAGAGCGCGTAGGGGTTCGGCGTGCCGGGCTGGCGCTCCTGCTGGGCCACGGCGAGCAGCAGGAGCGGGGCGTGCTGGGCCCAGACCCGATTGCCCTCGGCGAGGCTGCCGAGCAGGCGGGCGAAGGCGGCCGCGTCGTCCCTGGGGACGACTACAAAGCTCCAGGGCTGGACGTTGCCGCCCGAGGGCGCCCAGCGCGCGGCCTCGAGCAGGCTGATGAGCTGCTCGGACGTCACTGGGGTGGGCGTGAAGGCGCGAGGGCTCCAGCGTGTTGCGAGCAGCGGGTGGATCGGATGATCGGTCACGGCGGGGTCGGCGGTCATGGCAGAGTGTCCTTTGATCAGCAGTCGCATAGACTCATCATGCGCGCTGGCCGTTAACGCCGGCGTATACACCAGCGTTGCACCGCCCCTTCAAGTTCACACGGCGCTGCCCTGCCAGGGTCTGCTCACGCGAAAGGCTGGACTGTGGACGTGGCATGCTGCCGTTCCTCATAAGATGCAGAGAGCCCGGAGACTGCCAATAGTCTCCGGGCTCAGAAGAGATTTATTTTCCTTCCGATCACTCGGGGCGTCGGGAGGGGCTGCCCTACTCGACGGTGACGCTCTTGGCGAGGTTGCGGGGCTGATCGACGTCGCAGCCGCGGCGCAGGGCCATGGCGTAGGCGAAGATCTGGAGCGGGATGACCGTCAGCACGGGCTGGAGCAGGGGCGTGGTGGCCGGCACAAAGATCACATTGTCGGCCTTAGCGGCCAGCAGGTCGTCGCCCTCGGTGCCGATGGCGAGCACCTGGCCGTGGCGGGCCCGCACCTGCTCGATGTTGCTGAGCATCTTCTCGTAGATGCCGTCGCGCGGGGCGATGCAGACCACCGGCAGATCCTCGTCGATCAGGGCGATCGGGCCGTGCTTCATCTCGCCCGCCGGGTAGCCCTCGGCGTGGATGTAGCTGATCTCCTTCAGCTTGAGGGCGCCCTCGAGGGCGATCGGGTAGTTCACCTGGCGCCCCAGGAAGAGGGCGTTGCTGGCCCGGTGGTAGCGCTCGGCTAGATCCTCGCAGATCGGCACCGCGCGCTCGATCACGGTCGCCGCCTTGCCCGGCAGCTCGACCAGGGCCTGCAGGTAGGCGCGCGCCTGGGCTGTGGTCAGCGTGCCCCGCGCCTGCCCCAGCCGCAGCCCGAGGAGGTAGGCGGCCACCAGCATCGAGGTGAAGGCCTTGGTCGAGGCCACCCCGATCTCGGGCCCGGCGTGCAGGTAGATCGGCCCGCCGTCGGCCACCCGGGCGGCCTGGCTGCCGATCGCGTTGACGATCGCCACGCTCGGCACGCCCTGCGCGCGCGCCTCCTCCATCGCCGCCAGGGTGTCCACGGTCTCGCCGCTCTGGGTGATCGCCAGAAGCAGCGCGTCGTCGCCGAGCACCGGCTCGCGGTAGCGGAACTCGCTGGCGTAGTCGACCTCGACCCGCACGCGCGCCAGGCTCTCGATCATGAACTTGGCCACCAGCGCGGCGTGCCAGGCTGTGCCGCAGGCCACGGCGTAGATGCGCCCCACCCGCCGCAGGGCCGCGTCGTCGAGCCGCAGATCCTCGAGGTGGATGCTCCCGGCGTCCTGGTCGATGCGCCCGCGCAGCACGTCCATCAGGGCCCGCGGCTGCTCGTGGATCTCTTTCTGCATGAAGTGCTTGTAGTCGCCCCGGGCCGCCGCCACGGGGTCCCACGGGATGGAGACCGGCTTGCGGCTCACGGGCGCGCCGGCGAGCGTGCTGATCCGCGCGCCCTCGCGGGTGATGACGGCCAGCTCGCGGTCCTCGAGGAAGAGCAGGTCGCGGGTGTGGTCGAGGATGGCGGGTACGTCCGAGGCGATGAAGGTCTCGCCCTGGCCTAGCCCGAGCACTACGCCGCCGGCGTTGCCCAGGCGCGCGGCCACCAGCCGGTCGGGCTCGTGCACGCACAGGGCCACCACGGCGTTGCCGCCC
>JAAXUL010001635.1 GCA_013336035.1 Chloroflexales bacterium | reverse complement strand
AGCGGGCCTTCCTGCTCACCCTGGCCCAGCAGGGCGCGGCGGCGCTGGAGCGGGCGCGCCTCTACGCCGTCGAGCGACAGGCCCGCATCGCGGCTGAGGCCGCGACGCGCCAGCGTGAGGAGTTCCTCTCGATCGCCGCCCACGAGCTGAAGACCCCGTTGACCAGCCTGCTGGGCTCGGCCCAGCTCCTGCTCATGCGCGCACCGCAGCACGAGGGGCTGAGCGCGCGCCAGCAGGCCGGCCTGGAGCGGGTGCACGCGCAGGGCCAGCGCCTGGAGCGCATGATCACCCGCTTGCTCGACTTCAGCCGCATCACCCAGGGCCGGCTGCAGCTTGAGCGGGGCGCGGTGAACCTCAGCGCGCTCGTGCAGGGCACCGTGGCTGAGCTCCAGGTGGGGAACGGCCGGCACCAGATCATGATCACGGGCGGGGAGGCGCCGCTCTGGCTGCACGGTGACGAGCTGCGCCTCACCCAGGTGCTGTACAATCTGCTGGAGAACGCGGTCAAGTATAGCCCCCACGGCGGCACGATCACTGTGGCCCTCACGGCAGCGGCGCAGACCGTGCAGGTCGCGGTCATGGACGAGGGGATTGGCATCCCTGCCGCCGATCGCTCGCACCTCTGGGAGCGCTTCTACCGGGCCGGGAATGTCGATGCCAACCATATTAGCGGAGTGGGCATCGGGCTGTACCTGGTCCACGAGATTGTCACCCTGCATGGCGGCCAGGTCGCCGTGGCAAGCGCGGAGGGCCAGGGCAGTACCTTCACCATCACGCTCCCGTCCTGAGCTCGCGAGCCCGTGCCCTGCCGCCAGCCGGGCGGCGCGTCTGTCAGCCCCATACCCAGGCATGAAAGGCCATCCAGCCATGCAACCGCTGCCACCGACCCCGCCCCAGGTGCTGATCGTGGATGATGATGATGCGATCCGCGCCCTCCTAACTGAGCTGATCGAGGACACCGGCCTGGTCGCAGTCAGCGCCGCGCACGGCCAGGAGGCCTTGGAGACGCTGCGCCAGCAGGCGCTGCCGCCGTGCCTGATCCTGCTCGATCTGATGATGCCGGTGATGAACGGCTGGGAGTTCCGCCAGGCTCAACTGGCCGACCCGGGGCTGGCGCCCATCCCGGTGATTGTGCTCTCGGCCCGCCCCGAGCGGCACGCCGGGCCCGAGGCGCTCGCCGCCGCGGCCTACCTCCAGAAGCCGGTCGATCTCGTCCACCTGCAACAGCTGGTGGCCCAGCACTGTGCCGCTGGCGGAGCCTAGCCCAGGCGCCGCCCAGGAGACGTCCGGCGCCAGGGTGACCACCCGGTTGCGCCCGGCGCGCTTCGCCTGGTACAGGGCGGCATCGGCGCGCGCGAGGGCGTCCTCGAAGCGGGCCTGGGCGTCAGCCACGATTGTCGCCCCAAGCGAGACCGTGACGGGCGGCAACTCCTGGCCCTGGTGGCTGATGGTCAGGGCCGCGATGGCCGCCCGAATGGCTTCGGCCCGGTCAGCCACCGCCGCGAGCGGCGCCGC
>JAAXUL010001634.1 GCA_013336035.1 Chloroflexales bacterium | reverse complement strand
CGTCCGGCGTGAATCGGAACGGGTCGGCGCCGGGCAGAACGGGCGTCGCGCCGGGCTCGGGCGGCGGGGCGGCGATGCGGACCAGGGGCGCGCCGTCGGCCACGGCCCAGATCTGCAGTGCGCCGTCGGCCAGGCGCTCGCCGAGCCGGGCCGCGTCGGGGCTGAACTGCAGCACCCGCGGCGCCGCACCGGCCTGGAGAGTCTGTAGCGCCGACCCGTCGGCCACGCGCAGCACCTGGATCTGGCCGGCCTTATCGCCCACGGCCAGCAGCGCGCCGTCGGGGCTGAAGGCGAGGGCGCTCACCCCTGCGGGCACCTGGAGGGTCTGCGAGAGCGCCGCGCCCCCCGCGATGGCCAGTCTCTGCCCATCTTCGGTCCTGGCCACGGTCTCGCTCACGGGGCTGATCGCGCCGGCGTAGGTATTGTAGTTCATAAACCCGAGCGCGCCGGCCTCGCTGTCCCAGGCGTGGGCCGCGCCCGCGGCGCCCAGCATCCAGGTGCTGCTCCGGCGCATGCTCGCCTCGAAGATGGAGTAGTCGCCCGCGACGGTCAGCAGGGCGCCGTCCGGGCTGAAGCTGGCGCGCTGGGTTCCGCCCATGACCCCGCTCTCGCCAGCCACGGCCAGCGCGCCGAGATCCTGCTGGAGCGCGCCGCTGACCACATCCCAGAGCCAGACGCGCCGCCCGGCGGTGGCCATGCGCAGCCCGTCAGGGCTGAAGGCCACGCTCCAGTAGGCCGGCAGAGCGAGGGAGGCCAGGCTGGCCCCGCCGGCGTCGAGCAGCGAGACGGTGCCATCGTAGGCCACCAGGGCCACGATGGAGCTGTCGGGGCTGAAGGCCGCCTGCTCGGTGGTCGCGTCCTCGTAGATCAGCCGCCCGTCGTCCACGCGGGTCAGGCGCACCCCGGGCGTGGGCACGCTGTCGGGAATGTTGTAGGTGATGCGGAGCCGACCGTCGGGGCTGTCCAGAGTAGGGGGCATGGTGGCGGGCTGTACGGGCTCCGGCGGCGCCGCGGGCTCCAGGATCGCGCCGTCGGCCACGCGCCGCACCTGCGTAGGAGCAGACTCATAGGCAGCGCCGGTAGCGACGGTGAGGCTCTGGCCGTCGGGCGAGAAGCGGAGGCTATGGGCGCCGCCGTCAATCGGATCGAAGCGCAGGTGGCGCAGGGAGGGCAGCTCGAACAGGGCCACGCCGGCGCTCGTCGCCACGGCGAGGAGCCTGTTATCGGGGCTGATCGCCGCGTCGATGGCCCCGCCGAAGCCGACCGCGCGCAGCGGGCGCAGGGCGGCCACGTTCTCCGCGCTGAGGCGGGCCTCGGGGAAGCCCGGGGTGGCGGTGGGCGCCGCGAGCCGCGGGGGCGCCCCCGTGGGGAGCACAGCGGCGGGCGAGGCCGTGGCGGCCGGCGGGGGCGAGGCCGTGGGCGGCGCGGCGGGCGAGGCCGTGGGTGAGGCGGCGGGCGAGGCCGTGGGTGGGGCGGCGGGCGAGGCCGTGGGTGGGGCGGCGGGCGAGGGCGAGG
>JAAXUL010000199.1 GCA_013336035.1 Chloroflexales bacterium | reverse complement strand
TGCCGACGCCGGCGCGGCCACGACCGCCCCGGCCGCCGGCGGCGCGACGGCTGCTGAGCTCGACTGCACCAAGATTCAGAGCGATATCAAGGTTGGGATGGAGGGCTCGCTCACAGGTGGCACGGCCGACTACGGCCAGGGGATGGTCAAGGGCTTCCAGCTTGCGATCCAGGAGTATAACGCGGGCGGCGGCTACCAGGGCACGCCCGTCGGCTGCGCGATCTACGATGACGCCACCAAGGCCGAGACCGGCCAGGAGAACGTCGCGCGCCTGATCAACCAGGATAAGGTGGTCGGGATCATCGGCGCCGCCAACAGCGGCGTGGTCCTCGGCTTCTCGCCCCAGATCCAGGAGACGGGCATCCCCCTGATCGTCCCCGTCGCCACCGGCACCAAGATCACCCAGCAGTTCCCCCCGCCCAACTACATCTTCCGCGTCTCGATGGCCGACATCGACCAGACTGACTCGGTGCTCGCCTTCGCCCAGAGCAAGGGCTGGACTAAGCTGGCCCTCTTCGCCAGCAGCTCGGGCTACGGCCAGGGTGGCCAGACCGACGTCACCGCCGAGGCGCCCAAGTATGGGGTCGAGCTGGTCAGCATCCAGAACTTCGAAGAGACCGATACCGACATGACCGCCCAGGTGCAGGCCGCGCGCGACGCCGGCGCCCAGGCCGTCTTCACCTACGCCCTGGCCCCCGCCCTCTCGAACATCTTCAAGAGCATGGACAAGGTCGGCTTCAAGGTCCCCGTCGTCGGCTCGTGGGCCCTCTCGCAGCCGACCCTGCGCAACCTGGCCGGCGAGGACCTGCTCAAGGGCTACGAGATCTACATGGCCCAGTCCTACACCATCGACCAGAACGACGTCGCCAAGGCCCTGCACCAGACCACCCTCGAGCAGTTCGGCGAGGACCCCTTCCCGATCGCGGTCGGGCAGACCTACGACGCGACCCGTCTGCTGCTGCTGGGCCTCGCCAAGGCCGGGCCCGACCCGAAGCTGATCCGCGACGCGATCGAGCAGATCAGCGACTTCAAGGCGGCCACCACGGCGCCCGCCCAGCCGTTCACCGACATCGACCACGAGGCGATCAACGCCGCCGACATCTTCATCGGCCAGCTCGAAGAGGTTGACGGCGCGCTCCAGGTCGTGAAGGCCCAGTAGGTGTAGCGGCGAGCGCTCGCCCGCCTGGGCAGCAGGGGAGGTGATCGGGGAGGGCGGAGCCCTCTCCGGCCCTCCCTTCGCCGAACGGCTCGACTGTCTGTGCTTCAGACATAACTAGAAAACGAAGGTAGCGATGGCAGAGCGGCTATTGCAGGCGCTGCTGAGCGGGCTGGCCCTGGGGAGCCTGTACGCGCTGGTGGCCCAGGGCTACTACATCACCTACACGACCACGAACATTGTCAACTTTGCCCAGGGCGAGTTCGTGATGGTCGGGGCCCTGATGGCGCTCAGCTTTTACCTTGGCACGCGCCTCTTTCCCAGCCAGATCTTTGGGATGAACCTACGCACCGTGGTCGAGGGCGGGCTGCCCATCCTGCTGGTCGTGGTGATCGTCGTCCTGGTGCTGGCGCTGATGGGCGTGGCCCTTGAGCGCCTGGCGATCCGCCCGCTGAAAACCTTCCACGCCGTGGGCTGGATCATGAGCACCGTGGGCGTCAGCGTGATGCTGCGCGGGGTGGCCCAGCTGATCTGGGGGCCCGACCCGCAGCGCTTTGTCTCGCCGGTGCGCGCCCTGACCGACGCCCTCGGCCTCGAGCCGGTGCTGCGCCCCACAGCCCGCACCGGCGTCACCTGGCACGAGGTGGCGGTCTTCGTCCTTGCGATCCTGGTCATGGTCGGGCTAGTACTGTTCCTGCGGCGCACCCTGCTCGGCAAGGCGATGGTCGCCGTGGCCTTCAACAAGCAGTCCGCGGCGCTCATGGGCATCAATGTGCGCCAGCTCGTCGTCCTGGCCTACGCGCTCTCGGCGGCCATCGCCGGGCTGGGCGGGATCATGGTCGCGCCGATCATCGACCCCAGCCCGCAGATGGGCCTGGTGATCGGGCTGAAGGCCTTCGCCGCCGCGATCATCGGCGGGCTGACCAACCCCTTCGGCATCCTGATCGGCGGCCTGCTGATGGGCGTGACCGAGCAGCTCGTGTCAAACCTGGTGCCCGGCGGCGCGAGCTGGCGCGACGCCAGCATCTTCGTGCTGATCATTCTTCTGCTCGCCGTGCGCCCCACCGGCCTGTTCGGCCAGCAGGTGGTGCAAAAGTTTTAGAACGTGGGGGAGCCGGATTCCCCCACGCCCCCGCCCTTAGTTTTCGTGGGGAGAGAGCTGTGGCAGAGACGCTCAAGGAAAAGGCTCCGGCCCGCCGCCGCGCCGTGCTGCCCATCTTCAGCGACGCGACCCCCTGGTCGCTGGCCTGGATCGCCGGCGCGGCCCTGGTGGTCTTCTTCGCGCCGGCCTTCGCCGAGGTCTTCCTGCTCGAGAAGATCGCCCGCTTCTATATCGTCGCCCTCGGGCTAAACCTGCTCGTCGGCTACGCGGGGCAGGTCTCGCTCGGCCACGCCGGCTTCTACGCCCTGGGCGCCTACACCTCGGGCATCCTCAGCGCCAGGCTCGGCATACCGCTCTTCGTGACCTTCCCGCTCGCCATCGTGGTCGCCGCCGCCGCGGGCGCGCTGCTGGCCCTGCCCGCCCTGCGGGTGCGCGGCCCCTACCTGGCCATGGTCACGATCGCCTTCGGCCTGGTGATCGAGATCGCCGCCAACCGCCTGGTCGGCCTCACCGGCGGCCCCGACGGCATGTCGGTGCCGCGCCCGCGCCTCGGCGACTACCGGCTGCTCATGGTCGACTACTGGTACCTGATCGCCGCCGTCGCCCTGCTCGGCCAGGTCATCGCGAACAACCTGACCAGCTCGCGCATCGGGCGGACGCTGCTGGCCCTGCGCGGCAGCGAGATCGCCGCCGAGACGGTCGGGGTCAATGTCTACCGCTGGAAGGTGCTGGCCTTCGCGCTCAGCGCCGGCTTCGCCGGGCTGGCCGGCGCCTTCTTCGCCCACCGCCCCGCGACCGGCTTCCTCAACACCACCTCGTTCCAGTTCGACGAGTCGATCCTCTTCCTGGTGATCGTCATCCTTGGCGGCGCCGGCACCCGCTGGGGCCCGCTCGTCGGCGCCTTGATCATGGCCCTGCTCCAGGAGGCCCTGGCGACCCAGGCCGAGCTGCGCCTGATCGTCTACGGGGCGGTGCTGCTGCTCTCCCTGGTCATCGCGCCCGACGGCATCGTCGGCACCCTGCAGCGGCTCCCCGCCCTCGCCCGCCTGCGCCGCCCACCCGCCCTGCCCGACACAGTCCCGGCCTGGGGTGGGGTCGCCCATGCCCTCGACCGGCAGGATCAGCCGCTGCTGACGAGCAGAGGGCTGACCAAAGATTTCGGCGGCGTGCGCGCGGTCAACGATGTGGACATGCAGGTTATGCCGGGCAAGATCCACGCCCTGATCGGCCCCAATGGCGCTGGGAAGAGCACCGTGGTCAACCTGATCACCGGGATCTACACCCCCACGGCCGGCACGATCACCTACCGGGGCGAGCAGGTCAACGCCCTGGCGCCCCACGCCCTGGCCCGCCGCGGCGCCACGCGCACCTTCCAGAACCTGCAGCTCTTCCCCGACCTGAGCGTGCTTGAGCACGTGATGGTCGGCTTCCACACCGAGCTGCGGGCGGGCCTCGGCCAGCATATGCTCGGCACGGCCCGCGCCGCGGCCGAGGAGGAGCGCTACACCGAGCGGGCCCTGGCCCTGCTCGAGATGGTGGGGCTGCGCGGCCGGGCCCTTGAGGTCGCCACCAACCTGCCGTACGGCGACCAGCGCCGCCTCGAGATCGCGCGCGCCCTCGCCGTCGAGCCGGTCTTCCTGCTGCTCGACGAGCCCGCGGCCGGCGTCAACCCCACCGAGGTGCAGGCCCTCTCCGAGCTGATCGAGCGCATCCGCGCCGCCGGCGTCACCATCCTGGTGATCGAGCACCACATGGACATGGTGATGCAGATCTCAGACCACATTGTGGTGCTCGACTTTGGCCGTAAAATCGCAGAGGGGATGCCGGCCGAGATCCAGGCCAACCCTGAGGTGATCGCCGCCTACCTGGGCACGGAGGAGAACTTCGGCATTGACCTCGAGAATGGCCTGGAGGCGGGGGCATAGCCCTGGTAGAGGAGCGTTCTATGCGGGTCCAGGTGGGCGACAAGGCCTCGTGGAGCCAGACGATCAGCCATGATCTGACCCTGGCCTTCGGCAAGGTGACCGGCAACCTCAACCCTTTGAACATCGACGAGAAGTTTGCCCAGGGCACGCGCTACGGCCGCTGCGTCGCCCAGGGCCTCCTCGTGGGCAGCATGATCTCGCACATCCTCGGCACGAAGCTGCCCGGGCCGGGCACGGTCTACCTGAGCCAGCAGTTCCACTGGCTCCACCCGGCCTATATCGGCGACACGCTCACGGCGACGGTTGTGGTGGTCGACCACCACCCCACCAAGCCGATCGTGACCCTGAAGACCGACATCTATAACCAGGACGGCGACCATGTGCTGACCGGCGAGGCCGTGGTGCTGGCCGATATTGGCAGCTGAGGCTGTGGGGAGCGAGGCCATGCTAGAGGTCACCGACCTGGCCGTCAACTACGGCCACGTCCAGGCCCTGCAAGGGGTCACCCTGGAGATCAGGCAGGGCGAGATCGTCGCCCTGATCGGCGCGAATGGCGCGGGGAAGACCACCACCCTGATGGCGATCTCGGGGCTGGTGCGGCCCGCCGCGGGGCGCATCACCTTCAAGGGGGCCGACATCACCCGCGCCGAGCCGTACGACGTGGTGCGTATGGGCCTGGCCCACGTGCCCCAGGGCCGCCAGATCTTCGCCGACCAGACCGTCGAGGATAACCTGCGGCTCGGCGCCTACACCCGCGGCCGCAACGGCAGGCCGGTCGAGCAGCTGATGGCGCGCGAGTTTGAGCGCTTCCCCATCCTTGGCCAGCGCCGCGGCCAGCTGGCGGGCACGCTCAGCGGCGGCGAGCAGCAGATGCTCGCTATCTCGCGTGGGCTTATGATCGACCCGCCCTTCATCGCCCTCGACGAGCCTAGCCTGGGCCTGGCGCCGCTGATCGTGCAGGGCATCGCCCGCACCATCCGGGCGCTCAACCAGGCCGGCACGACCATCCTGCTGATCGAGCAGATGGCGACCATGGCCCTGGCCCTGGCCCACCGGGCCTATGTCCTGCAGACTGGCCAGGTCGTGCTCGAGGGCACCGGCAAAGATCTGCTCGCGCACCCCGAGGTGGCGAAGGCGTACCTCGGCGGGTAAAATACCGAGCGTTCCGGTCTGAATGTAGAGAGGCACCCGCGATGTTTGTCCCGCTCACGCCGCTAGAGTTTCGACGGCGCGCCGTCCACCTCTTCCCCAACGTTGTCGGCGTCGTAGATGGCGAGCGACGCTTCACCTACGCGCAGTACGACGAGCGCGTCAACCGCCTGGCGAATGGCCTGCGCGACCTCGGGGTGCGCCCGGGCGAGATCATCTCGTTCCTGACCTACAACACCCACCACCTGCTCGAGGGCTACTACGGGGTCGTCCAGGCCGGGGCCGTGCTGAACCCGATCAACACCCGCATGGGGCCCGCCGAGATCAGCTACATCCTGGACCACTCGGCCTCGACGGTCGTCTTTGCCCACGCCGACTTCGCGCCGATCGTCCGCGCGCAGAGCAGCCGGCTGCCGGCGCTGCGGCATATCGTGGTGATGGAGGGCGAGCCGCAGCCCGGCGAGCACGAGTACGAGGCGCTGCTCGCCGCCGCCTCGCCCGCCCACGTGGCCGAGGAGGTCAGCGACGAGAACGCGATGTGCGAGCTCTTCTACACCTCCGGCACCACCGGCATGCCCAAGGGCGTCGCCCTCTCGCACCGCAGCCTCTACCTGCACGCGATGACCTTCATCAGCGGCTTCCAGATCGGCCCCGACGATGTGTTCCTGCACATCGTGCCCCTGTTCCACGTGAACGGCTGGGGCACGCCGCAGTTCCTTACCGCCGTCGGCGGCAAGCACGTGATGCTGCGCCGCGTCGCGCCCGACGAGATCTGCCGCCTGGTCGAGCAAGAGCGCGTGACCCGCCTCTTCGGGGTGCCGGCGGTGATGAATGGCCTGATCAACTTCAAGGACCTGGCGAAGTATGACCTGAGCAGCCTGAAGCAGATCGCCATGGGCGGCGCGCCCTCATCCTTCGCCCTGGTCGACCGCCTCGAGCGCACCTTCGGCTGCCAGGTGAACGGGATCTACGGCCTCTCGGAGACCAGCCCGGTGATCGTCAGCGCCGCGCCCAAGCTCTCGATGCGCGACCTGCCCGACGAGCAGCGCCGGCACTACCAGGCCCGCACCGGCTTCGAGCTGATCGGCACCCACCTGCGCGTGGTCGACCCCGACGGGAGCGACGTCGCCCCCGACGGCCAGCAGGTCGGCGAGATTGTGGTGCGCAGCAACCTGGTGATGACGGGCTACTACAAAGATGAGGTCGCCACAAAGCGGGCTATCCGCGACGGCTGGTTCTACACCGGCGACCTGGCGGTGATCGACCAGGAGGGCTCGATCCTGATCGTCGACCGCGCCAAGGATATCATTATCTCCGGCGGCGAGAATATCTCCTCGCCGGAGGTCGAGGCCACGCTCTTCCTGCACCCGGCGGTGTTCGAGTGCGCCGTGATCGGCGTGCCCGACGAGCGCTGGGGCGAGGTGCCGAAGGCGATCGTCGTGCTCAAGCCCGGCGCGGAGGCCAGCGAGCAGGAGCTGATCGATCACTGCCGCGCCCACCTCGGCCACTACAAGTGCCCCAGGACGGTCGAGTTCAGCGCTGAGCTGCCCAAGAGCGGGACGGGCAAGATCCTCAAGCGCGACCTGCGCGAGCCCTACTGGGCCGGGCGCGAGAAGCGGGTGTCGTAGGCAGACAGGAACCGGGGCTCCGCTACTCGCTGGCCGGCTCCAGGTTGCTCAGGTGCACGAAGCCCCAGGGCGCCGGGTCGACGATATGCGCCCACTGGTTCCAGCCCTTGTAGTCCTCCCCCGCGACAAAACGGTCCACCCCAAGCTCGTACCCCGGCTGGAGGACCACCGGGTTTTCGCCGATACGGGCCGGGGGATAGCTCTCCCCCGGCCCCTGGCGAACGATCACGCCCGGGCCGGGGCTCACCACGCGGAACCACATCTTCGCTCCCTGGCCCGCCAGCCTGCGGAAGGTATAGAACGCCTCGCGGAAGTGATCCGGCCGGCCCTCGACATCGTAGCAGGCCCCGCCCGGGCACGGCCCGCTGTAGAAGGGGATGTGCACCACGCCCCAGCGCTGGGCGCCCGGCCCCGTGGCCGGTGGAAAGTCCTCGTACTTGAACCACAGCGCCGCAGCCACATCGGGGCGCGCCCGGAGCATGCCCAGCACTTGATCCATAAACTCGGACTGGCGGGCCTCGCTCTCTCCGACCGTCGCGATATTACAGCCTACTTCGGTGACCCAGAGGGGCAGCTCAGGCTGACCGACCTCGCCCAGCACCTTGCGCAGCTCATCGAGCCTGTAGACCAGCATGGTCGCCTCCCACCTGGCGTCTGGGCGACGCGGGCCGCGGCGCAGGCTCAGCCGTATCTCAGCCGGGTAAGGGTGGTGGGCCAGCCCATCGATCGGGGCAGTCCCGTAGGTCTGGCGGTATGAGCTGAACGCATCAGACCCGAAGAGCTGGTAGACATAGTCCAGGTCGGAGACGTAGCCCTGCGCGGCGATATCGCCCGTGCCCAGCGGGTGCAGGCCGCCGAAGATAATCTTCACCCCGTCACGCCACGCCTGGTCGCCGGGCCCATAGCGGTCAACCTGGCGGAAGAACCGGTAGAACTTGGTGTGGAGCCGGGCGGCGATGGTCGCGGGGACCCCTGCGCCTGACGGCGGCAGGCGGTTCATCTCGTTCAGGATCTCGTAGGTGCGCACCCGCTCGCCATAGCGCTGGGCGACGAAGCGCGCCCGATCTAGCCAGGCGCGCATGTAGCTGTTGACGCCGCCCCCGTAGACCGGGTCGGTGCCGGCGCTCGGCGCGACCAGGCCGCGCTGCGGGTCGAGCGGGTCTTGCGCGCGCATCAGGCCAAAGCCGAGCAGGCCGAGCACCTCGAGCCCATAGCGGGGCGCCACCTCGTTGATGAAGTAGTCGTTACGGGCCACCTCGGCCTCGACCTTGTCGCCGTCGATCTGGAACTCGAGGCGGACCCAGCGGGCCCCTGACTGCTTGAGCAGCCCGCCCATACGGGCCTGGGCGATGTAGTTGGGCCGGTTTGGGGCGCTGGGGAGAGTCCCGAAGTCGTACCACGGATCCCTGATCACAAAGCCCAGTTTCGTATTGGACATCGTCGTCCTCCCTCGAAGACCTTAGCAGTGTGTGGTCACCGTCGTTCCCCTCCGCGCAGCGCGGGCGGGCTGCATTGCTGGGTCAGGGGCTCAGGCTGTAGGGAGGTTGGCACCCCCCATCATAGCGCGCCGGACTCCGCGCTGCGCAAAGGTCTTGTCGCCACAGGGTGAGGCATCGTAACTCCAGGTTAGCCTGCCCGCAGCAGGTTCTCGTTCTCGCGGCCCTCCTCGAAGTCGGTGAGGTTCGCGATCGTCGTCTCGGCGATCGTGGTCATGGCCTCGTGGGTGAAGAAGGCCTGGTGGCTGGTCAGCAGCACATTGGGGAAGGTCATCAGCCGGGCCAGGACCTCGTCGTCCATCACCTGGTCGGAGAGGTCGCGGAAGAACTTGCCCTCCTCCTCCTCGTAGACATCGAGGCCCACGGCGGCGACCTGGCCGCGCTGGAGGGCCGCGATCAGGGCCTCGGTGTCGATCAGCCCGCCGCGGCTGGTGTTGATGATCATCACCCCGGTCTTCATCAGCGCCAGGGTCTCGGCTCTGATCAGGTGCTGGGTCTGGGGCATCAGCGGCACGTGCAGGCTGATGATGTCCGAGCGCCGCAGCAGCTCCTCCAGCGGCACATACTGCACGCCCAGCTCGATACACTCGGGGTTCTCGCGCACATCGTAGGCGAGGGTGGGGCAGCCGAAGCCGTGCATAATCCGGGCGAAGATGGCGCCGATCTTCCCGGTGCCGACCACGCCGACGGTGCGCCCGCGGATATCGTGGCCGAGCAGGCCGGCCAGGCGGAAGTTGAACTCGCGGGTGCGGTTGTAGGCCCGATGGATGCGCCGGTTGAGCGTCTGCAGCAGGCCCACGGCGAACTCGGCCACGGCGTAGGGCGAGTAGTAGCCCACGCGCATACTGGTGATCCCGCGGGCCGCGGCGGCGGCCAGGTCGAGGTTGTTAAAGCCGGTCGAGCGCTGGGCGATCATGCGCACGCCCCCGGCCGCGAGCCGCTCCATCACCGCCGCGCTCCCCTCGTCGTTCACGAACAGGCAGACAGCGTCGTAGCCCTGGGCGAGGGCCGCCGTCTGTGCGTCGAGCTGGGCTGTGGTGTACTCGAGCTGGTGCCGCCCGCCGTTCGCCGCGTCAAGAAAGGTCCGATCATACGAGTGGGTGTCGTAGACAAGCACGCGCATACCATCTCCTTAACACTTCACGCCGGCACTCTGCCTGTATAATAGCACCGCGCGTATAGATCTGGCGACACCATCACCTGCAACTATGGGCCTCTCCAACCCGCTCACGCTCCACGGCTACACAATCCACACCAAGGTCGGCGAAGGCGGCTTTGGGACAGTCTACCAGGCGACCCAGCGCTTCGACCAGTTCTCGCGCGAGGTAGCGGTCAAGGTGATCCGCCCCAACTTCGCCAGCTCCCCGGCCTTCATCCGTCGCTTCGAGGTCGAGGCCCAGACCATCGCGCGCCTCGAGCACCCCCACATTGTCCCGCTCTACGACTACTGGCGCGACGCCACGGGCACCTACCTGGTGATGCGCTGGATGGCCGGCGACAGCCTCGCCGCGCATCTCGCGGCCGGGCGCCCACGGCTCGACGAGGCCCTGGCCTTGGTGAAGCAGATCGCCGCGGCCCTGGCCCTGGCCCACCGGCGCGCGGTGGTCCACCAGGACATCAAGCCGGCCAATGTGCTGCTCGACGCCGAAGGCAATGCCTATCTGGCCGACTTCGGCATTGCCCGCCACCTGGACGGGCAGGGGGGCGACGGCGACGCGCCGCTGGTCTTCACCCCCGGCTACGCATCCCCGGAGCAGATTCGCCGCGGCGAGAGCTCGCCCCAGAGCGATATCTACAGCCTCGGCGTGCTGATCTACGAGCTGCTCAGCGGCGCCCGCGCCTTCGACGGGCCGACCCCGAGCGAGCGCATCCGCCAGCAGCTCGCCGGCCCGCTGCCGTCCCTGGCCTCGCGCTTCCCCGACCTGCCCCCCGCCATAGACGCGGTGCTCCGCCGGGCCACGCTGATCGACCCTGCCCGGCGCCACGCCTCGGCCGCCGACCTGCTCGCCGACCTGCTCG
>JAAXUL010000198.1 GCA_013336035.1 Chloroflexales bacterium | reverse complement strand
CTCAGCTTACCATGGAAAGGTCTGGGAGGGCCTGGCCCTCCCAGCAAGCACTCGAAAAGCTGGGTTTTTCGAAGAGGCTTCTAAAATACCGACTTCCTGCTGGCCAGCTTGGCCTCGATCGTCTCCGGGATAGTGCCGCGCACGATCTCGGTGAGGCCGAGGACGGTGAGGGGGTCATCAGCCTCGGCGGGGTCGTACATATCCGTGCGGAGCGGCTCGCAGAAGGTGATCGACCAGCGGGTCGGCAGGGGGATCACGCCGAGGGGGCCAAGCCATGGGAAGAAGGGCGTGAGCGGGAAGTAGGGCATCCCAAAGAGCCGGGCGACGGGCTCGGCGTTGGCGAGCATGGGGTAGATCTCTTCGGCGCCGACGACGGCCACGGGCACGATCGGGGCCTGGGCGCGGATCGCCGCCTGCACGAAGCCGCCGCGCCCAAAGCGCGCCAGCTTGTAGCGGTCTTTATAGAGCTTGCCGACGCCCTTCAGGCCCTCGGGGAAGACGCAGACGAGCTCGTCGCTGCCGAGCAGGTGCACGGCGTTCTCGGGCAGGCCGGGCACCTGGCCGAGGGCCGCCAGGGCCGGGGCCACAAAGGGCAGGCTGCTGAACCAGTGGAGGTGCAGGCTGCGCAGGATGCGCTCGTTCTGGGCCGGGTGGTCCTCGAGCAGGGCCGCCGCGATCATCGCCCCGTCCCAGGGGAGCACACCGCTATGGTTGGAGACGAGCAGCGCGCGGCCCTCGGCCGGCACATTCTCGAGGCCCTCGGGGGTGACACGCCACCAGGTGCGGTACATAAACTGCACGAAGGGCCTGACGGCCTCGATCAGCTCGCGGTCCATGCCGTAGGGGTCAGTGGTGTACTGGCCGCTCAGGCGCCGCTTGAAAAAGGCCACCAGCTCGTCGGCCTGGTAGCGCAGGACCATCCCGATGCCCTTCCAGAAGTCGGGGTCGAGGTAGTCTTTCAGGTCGATCCCGTGCAGCATCTGGTTGACCCGATCGGCCTGCTCCTCGGTCATACGGCGCAGGTTATCGCCGATCAGCTTGAGCGTGCCGGCGGCCATATTCCCGAGGGCGGCGCTCTGGCCGCCCGTGCGCCCTGAGATGGTGCGCACCTCGATCTCGGCCTCGTAGAGACTGGTCGCCACCAGGCCGGCGATCGGGATCTCCTCATCTGACGGCGACCCGGCGCTCAGGTCATTCCAGAGGGGGGCGGGGGCCGGCTTCTGCCGGACCGCGATCTCCTCGGGGTGCGCCATAGGGATGTACGCTGGGGACGTCGTATCGGGGGCGGGCGCATGGGCGACGGGGATCTCCTCGTCGGCCTCATCGACGCCGCCAGTGACGGCGACAGCGGCCATAGGCAGGGGCGTGGCGCGCTCCTTGGGGGCGGGCTGGGTATCGGGCCCCGTGGCGGCCTTCTTGCGGCGCCTGGCCGCGGCGGGCGGCTCGGCGCCTGCGGGCTGGGTATCGGGCGCGGGCTCCTCAGCGGCGGACAGCCCGGTGGGGCGCGGGTCATCGCTCATGGTTTAGCTCCTTCGGGCGAGGAAGGCCCGCAGGGCCTCCTCCGGGGTCTCGCGGCTCTCGGCGACCTGGCCGTTGGCGCTGAGGTGCTGGAGCGCATCGAGCGCGGTGTAGGTGGGGGTCCAGCCCAGCTCGCAGCGGGCCCTGGTCGTATCGGCCACGCAGCTATGGCGGAGAAAGCTAATATCGAAGGGCCAGAGGCCAAGCATATCTCGGTTACCGAGAGAGATAGCCAGGTTGACGATGGGCTCGAAGACGGGGGCGGGCTGCCTGCCGGCGAGCTTGATCGCCTGTGAGAGGCAGAGAGTATCATCGGCGGCGAGGTTAAAGGCGCCGCTGGCATGCGAGAGCGCCGCCAGCGCAAAGCCGGAGACCGCATCATCGAGGTGCAGCAGCTGCACGCATGGGTCGAAGCCGACCAGCATGCGCGGCTCGTCCTGCGTAAGGTAGTCGACGAAGGGCGCCCATCCGCCGATCATCGACGCGCAGCGGATCGGCATGATCGACAGCCCGGGGTGCTGGGTGGCGAACTCGGCTATAAACTGCTCGACCTCGACGAAGTCGCGGACCACGCCGGGGGCATTACTGCGGGCCACGGGCCGGCTCTCGGCGATGAAGGTCGGGTTGAGGGGGCTAGCCCCATAGACGGCGGTATGGCTGCGCACCAGCACGCGGGCCACGCCGGCCCCGGCGCAGGCGCCGAGCAGCTCCATCGAGCCGAGGACATTCTGCTGCACGGCCTCTTCGCGGCTAGAGACGCGGCTCTCGGCGCCGGCGAAGGCCAGATGGATCACCACATCGACGCGCTCAGCGCGCAGCAGATCGCGGATCTGGCGCCCGGTGAGCTTCGCGGTAAGATACTCGGCGCGGCCGATTGGGGCCGGCGGCGTCTTGCGGCCGAGGCCGATGATCGTGACATCCGGGTCGGCGCTGAGCAGCTGGGCGATCTTTGCGCCGAGCAGGCCATCGATACCATTAATAAAGACCCTGGTCATTGCGGGACCCCTGACCCTGTGATGCTATTGTACAGCCACTGCTCGAGCCCATCTTTATCCATATCGGAGTGGTTGAGGGCACGGAAGACATAGGCCAGCTCGGCTGCGCCGATCTCGGGGCGGAGGGCCGCGCCGTTGATCTCGAGGAACCGCAGCAGGGCCAGCAGGGCCGTCGTATCATTGGCGCCAAGGAACGGGTGGCTCTTCACGAGCAGGTAGACGATCACCGAGGCCTTGCCGGCGAGGTCGGGGTAGAGCTCGGTGCCGAACATCTCCTGGCGGGGGGCGTTCAGCGCCGTGAGCAGGCGGTCCTGGCTCTTGATACCCAGCAGCCCGCCATAGCGCTCGACCGCAAAGGCGTGCAGGTCCAGCAGATCGTCCCGGGAGAGATAGTTCATCGGGCGCTCACAGACCGGTGATCTGGCGGAACGCCTTATCGTACTTATCGCTGATACCCTGGGCCCAGGCCCGCAGCTGGGGGCTCATCGGCCGGCGCAACAGCACCTCCTGCTCAGTAAAGACAATCTCTACCAGATCTTCGTCACCGAGGCCGGTGGCCCGCAGCCACCCCTGCACCACCAGCGGTAGATTCTCGCGCTCGATCGTAAATGACCGGGGCATAGAGACCTCATGGTGAGATGTGATCGCTGGGCCGGCTCACACCTCATCGCGCTTGCGCATATGGGGGAAGAGGATCACCTCGCGGATGTTGGGCCGGTCGGTGAGCACCATCACGAGGCGGTCGATCCCCATCCCCAGGCCGCCCGTCGGGGGCAGGCCGTACATCAGCGCGTTCAGGTAGTCTAGATCCATCTGGTGGGCCTCGTCATCGCCCGCCGCGAAGGCCCGCCCCTGCTCGAGGAAGCGCTGCTCCTGGTCGAAGGGGTCGTTCAGCTCAGTGAAGGCGTTGCCGAGCTCCATGCCGGCGGCGAAGGCCTCGAAGCGCTCGGTGAAGGCGGAGTTATCGGGCTTGCGCTTGGCCAGGGGCGAGAGGTCGACCGGGTAGTCGATGATGAAGGTCGGCTGGACGAGCAGGGGCTGGACATACTCGCTGAACAGCTCGTCGACCTGCTTGGCCCATGTCGTCTTGCGCTCGACCCGCAGCCCATTGGCGGCGATGGCCTCGTGCAGGGGGGCGAGCTCGCTCACCAGGCTGATGTCGATGCCGGTGCGCTCGGTGATGGCCTCGCTCATGGGCAGGCGCGGCCACTCCCCGCCGAAGTCGAGCGTCTGGCCCTGGTAGGCGGCCGTGGTGGTGCCATTGACGGCCAGGCACATCGCGCGCGACAGCTCCTCGACCAGGCGCATCATATCGGCGTAGTCGGCGTAGGCCTGGTAGCACTCCATCATGGTGAACTCGGGGTTATGGCTCCGGTCCACGCCCTCGTTGCGGAAGTTCTTGCTGATCTCGTAGACGCCGGGGAAGCCGCCGACGATCAGCCGCTTGAGGTAGAGCTCGGTGGCGATGCGCAGGTAGAGCTGCTGGCCAAGCGTATTGTGGTAGGTCGTGAAGGGCCTGGCGGCGGCCCCGCCGTAGATCGGCTGGAGCACGGGCGTCTCGACCTCGAGGAAGCCGCGCGTGTCGAGCACGCGGCGCATCGCGGTGATCGCGGCGGCGCGGGCCTGGAAGACCTGGCGCACCTCGGGGTTGACGATCAGGTCGAGGTAGCGCTGGCGGTGGCGCTCCTCGATATCGGTCAGGCCAGCCCACTTCTCGGGGGGCGGGTTGACGGCCTTGGCCAGCAGGGTGAGGGCGCTCACGAAGAGCGAGGGCTCGCCCGTCTTGGTGCGGCGCAGGGTGCCCGTGGCCTGGATAATATCGAAGCTGTCGAGGTCGTCGCGGAAGCGCTCGAACCACTCGTCGCCGAGGTCGGCGCGGCTGATCCAGAGCTGCAGCGTGCCGGTACCGTCCTCGATGTGGGCGAACGCGATCTTGCCCATGATCCGGCGTGCGCCGACGATGCGGCCCGCTATGGTCAGGTGCGTCTCTGCGGCGGCCAGATCATCAAAGCGGGCCAGAACCTCGCCGACGCTATGGGTCCGCGCCGACTGGGTCGGAAACGGGCTGATGCCGGCCGCGCGCAGCCGCTCCAGCTTGGATGCACGCTGGGCCTGCAGATCGTTCAGTTCCATGGGGCTTCGTGCTAGTTCCGCGGGGCACAACGCCCCCGGCTTGTCTCACCCTATTATACCATCGAAAAAACAACCCCCTCTCCTGTGAGCAGGAGAGGGGGGAGGCCTGGAAACCCCATCGAGCGGCCCTATTTGACCTTCACGATGGTGAGCTTCATAACGCCGGAGGGGGTCTGTACAGTAACTTTCTGGCGCGAGCGCTTGCCAAGGATGGCTGAGCCGATCGGCGACTCGTTGGAGATGCGGCCCTGCCGGGGGTTGGCCTCGGCGCTGCCCACGATCATCCAGGTCTCTTCCTCGCCGTCCTCGTCGAAGCGCACTGTCACCTGCGAACCGACGCGCACCTCGCCGTTGCTCACCTGCTCGTCGTCGATCGTCTCGGCGCGTGAGAGCAGGCTCTTCAGCTCGCGGATGCGGCCCTCGAGGATGGCCTGGGCCTTTTTGGCATCCTCATACTCGCCGCTCTCCGAAATATCTCCAAGCTCCTTAGCTGCGGCGATGCGCTCTGCGACGCCCTTGCGCTCAACTGTCGTGAGTTGCTCGAGCTCGGCCTCGAGCTTAGCACGGCCCTCACGGGTCAGATATGTCGGCTTCTCTATCATGTTCGGTCTGCCTCTACTGCTGTTTCGTCTCGCCCGTGGGAGCTACAGCGTGGGAGGGCCACACATGAAGGGGCGGGCCCTGCTCTGGGGCGACAGAAAAGACGAAACTGAGAGTCGCGCTCTCAGCTTGCTACGGACCGCAGACACCTTCGCCTGCTATTTTGTGTCCGTTGTACTATCTGATTATAGCGTCTCTCAGCGCCCTTGTAAAGAACCTTGACGGATGAGACCCTATGCGCTACGATCTCACGGCACGCACCCGCCGAGGAGCGCACATGGGCCTACCCCTGAACTCCACGATCTTCCGTGCCTACGACATTCGTGGTGTCGTTGGCGTCGATCTTGACGAGTCGGTCTATCAGCGCCTCGGTCAGGCGGTTGGTACTATCTTCCGCGGCCGGGGCGGCCGCACGGTCGTCGTCGCCCGCGACGCCCGCCTCAGCTCGCCCGGCTTTCAGGCCGCCCTGATCGCCGGCCTGCGCGCGGCCGGGTGCGACGTGGTCGATATCGGTCTGGCCGCCACCCCCGTTATGTACTTCGCGGTCGAGCACCTGGGCGCCGACGGGGGCGCCATCGTCACCGCCAGCCACAACCCGCCCGACTTCAACGGCCTCAAGCTGCGCCTGCCGCACCCCAGCTTCGGCAGCGAGCCCGCCCCCGGCGAGATGATCCAGGAGGTTGGCCGCCTCGCGATGGCCGGCAGCCTCGCCAGCGGCAGCGGCGCGCTCTCGCATATTGACGTCAGCGAGGCCTATGTGGCCAACGTCGCCGGCCTGCTCCCCTTCGCGGGCAGGCGCCTGAAAGTAGTCCTCGACGGCGGCAACGGCGTGGCCGGGCCGATCGGCCTGCAGACCTACCACGCCCTTGGCCTCGATGTCGTCCCCCTCTTCATCGAGCCCGACGGCACCTTCCCGAACCACCACCCCGACCCGCTCAAGGCCGAGAACCTGGCCCAGCTGATCGCCGCGGTGCGCGCGCACGGCGCCGACATGGGGATCGGCCTCGACGGCGACGGCGACCGCCTCGGCGTGGTCGACGGCCAGGGCGAGATCGTCTTCGCCGACCGCTACCTGATCGCCCTCGCCACCTACATCCTGGGCCAGCGTAAGGGCCCCGTGGTCTTCGACGTGAAGTGCAGCGCCGTGCTGCCCGCGGCGATCACCGCCCTGGGGGGCACGCCGATCATGTGGAAGACCGGCTACACCAACCTCTCGGCAAAGATGCGCGAGGCCGACGCCGTCCTCGGCGGCGAGCTGAGCGGCCACACCATATTCCCGGCGCCCGGCCACTACTTCGACGACGGCACCTTCGCCGGCGCCTACCTGCTCTTCGCCCTGAGCCGCCTGGGCACCACGCTGCGCGACCTGCTCGCACCCTACCCCACCCCGCCCTCGATCGACGAGGGCCGTATCCCCTTCCCCGAAGAGCAGAAGTTCCAGGCCATCGACTATGTGCGCGAGCGGTTCCGCTCTACCCATAGCGTGATCGACGTGGACGGTGTGCGGGTCGACTTCGGTGATGGCTGGGGCCTTCTGCGGGCCTCCAACACCGAGCCGGCGATCACCAACCGCTTCGAGGCCCAGACGAGCGAGCGAGCCCGGGCTATCCGTGATCTGATGATGGGCGCCGTGGAGGAGTTCCGAAGGCGCGTATGATCGCTCGCTATCGCCCCTACGCCCTCGCCTGGGAGGCCATCTACACCGCCGCCTTCACGCTCGATCAGGTGCGCCGGCGCGGCGCCACCCTTGCCGAGAGCCTCGCCGCCCGCGGGTTTAGCTGCCTCGTCGTCTATGACACCCGCTTCATGGGCGGGCTCTTTGCGCGTGACCTGGTGGCCACGCTGCAGGCCCGCGGCGTGCGCGCCACCCTCGCCGCCGCCCCCACGCCCCTGCCGGCCATCTACCACGCCCTCGACCAGCATTTTGCCGACTGCGCCGTCTATGTCTCGGCCTGCAACCGGCCCTATTTCTACAACGGCCTGGTGCTGATCGCCCCAGACTCGGCCGGCCTTTCGCTCGACCCCATCGCCGCCGACAGGGATGTCTCGGCCGGACGGTTTGACGCCACGTTTCCGCCCACGGGCGATCCGCCCGCCGACCAGATGATCGACCTGCGGGCGCCCTACCTCGACGCCCTGCGCAACACCGTAGACCTCGATCTGATCCGGCGCACCTCGCTCACCATCTTTATCGACGCGATGAGCGGCACCTCCGCCGGCATCTTCCCAGCCCTCTTTGGCGAGGGCGGGCAGACCCGGGCCATCGAGATTAACCGCGAGCCCGACCCGCTGTTCGGACGCACCACGCCGGCGCCCACAGAGGCCGGCCTCAACCGCCTGAAGAAGCTTGTCCGCGAGAGCGACTCGCACCTCGGCCTCGCGATCTCTGCCGACAGCACCGCCCTCGCCGTGATCGACAAGAACGGCGAGCAGCTTGACCCGGCCGAGACGGCCCTGCTCCTGGCGGCCTACCTGTCCCGTCAGTACCGCCAGCGGGGCGCCCTGGTCATCCCCACCCCGGCCCCCAGCTCGCCCCTCGCCGGCCTGTCGCGCCTCTCGGTCTGGGAGGAGGCGACGGGGCTCAGGGTCGAGGGCATGGGCGACCCCGTCGCCCGCCTCGCCGAGCTGATCGGCCGCGAGCGCACGCGGCCCCTGCTCGGCGCCACCACCGAGGGCGAGCTGATAATCGGGCGCTATGCGGCCTACCCAGATGCGATGCTCGCCGGCCTGATCTGCGCCGAGATGGTCGCCCGCGGCGGTGGGAATCTCCGGGCCATGATTGACGCCCAACGCGAACAGATTCTGAAGCCGTAATACTCAGCGCCCCCGGGGGCGCAACCCCAATATTATGCGCAGCATCACCAGCAGGCTCTCATCTCTGCTCCACCTGGCGGCGCCCCTGGCCCTGACCTTCGTGGGCGTCGTGCTGCTCTCGCTCGGTGTGGCCTACCTCTTCATCCACTTCTACCGCACCGTCGAGGGGCTGCCCGCCGTGTTCTGGGCCCTCACCCTCCAGTTCCTACCCCGGCCAATGCGCGGCATCCTGCTGATTATGGCAGGCCTGGGCGTGCTGGCCGTAGGGATCTGGCAGCTCAGCGGCATCGTAGTGATCCCGTTCCGTCAGTCGTCCTCCCCGGTCGACGACGAGCTCGTGCTGGGCTACCACCGCAAGGGGCCCCCTAACATCGCCGTTCTCTCGGGCGGCCCAGGCCTGCTCGTCCTCAGCGCCATCGGCGCCCAGGTGCGCCGCCTGACCTGTGTCGTGCCCGTGCAGGACCCGGTCGAGTACTACTACCGGGCCTCGGGCCTCTTCAACATGCAGAATGTCTACTACGTGGTGCCGACCCCTGTGCCGATGCAGGTGGTGGCCGAGCTAGACGACGGCACCCGGATGGATGTGCGCCATCTGGCCCTCGACCAGAGCATTGCCGCGCGCCACGTGGCCCGCCTGAGCCTCGACGGCGCGTCGGGCGGCTCGCTCCAGCTCACCCGGCTGGCGGCCGAGGCCATCCGTGACGCCGATGCGATCATCCTTGGCCCCGGCAGCCTCTTCGAGAGCATTCTACCCAACCTGCTGATCGACGAGCTGCGCGAGGCGATCGCGGGCAGCAAGGCGCGCAAGATCTACGCCTGCAATCTGATGACTGAGCCCGGCCGCACCACCGGCTTCAGCGTGGCCGACCATATCAAGGCGATCAAGGCCTACGGCGGCTTCACCCCCGACTACGTGCTCGTCAACGCCCAGCGCATCGACCCCGAGGTCTACCGGCTCTACGCCGCCGCCCACCAGTCGCCCGTCTATCTGTCGCCCGAGGAGTACGAGGAGATGGCCCTGCTGCCCGCCGACCGGGGCATCGGCCGCGGGGTGATGATCGAGGGCAGTGTGGTGCTCGAGGCCGACCTGGCCTCGTCGGTCATCCAGTACACCGCCTCGCTCAGCAACCCCACAGAGAACCGGGCCGTGCGCGTCCTGCGCCACGACAGCGAGAAGCTGGGGCTAGCCATCCTTGAGCTGCTGCGGAGATCATAAGCGATGACCCTCGTCGTCTTTGAGGACGAGCTGTGGGAGCACTTCGCCACGCTCGCCCAGGCCCGGCCCGTGTTCGAGCTGCGGGCCGGCGCGTTCACCGCCCGCGAGCGGGTCAGCGCCACCGCGGCCCTGGCCGGCGCCGGCCAGGGCGAGGCCCTCGCCCTGGGGCGCTCTCACCTGATGGGCTACTACGGGCCGAAAGAGGGCATGGCCGCCTTCCTGCGGGTGGGCGCCCCGATCGTGCTCGTGAACGGGCGCGCCCTCGACCTGGCCTGGCTGCCCGCGCTGCTCGCCGAGCCGCTCGATACGGTCTACCTGGCCGGCGGCACGCTGCTCGGGGCCCGCATCTCGCCGGCCCTCGCCAGCGCCGTCCTCTTCTACCTGCGCGATCAGCAGACGGCCGACGCCCGCGACGAGCTGCTGCGCTTCGCCCGCGCCAGAGACCTTGGCCCCGATGAGCCGCCGCTCTTGCTGCGCTACCCGTGGGACCTGATCAGCCAGGCCGGCGAGCAGATCGTACGCGATCTCCCGTTGCTCGAGCAGCGCATCCCCCTGCTGATGACCGACGACCCCAGCGTCGTCGTGCGTGGCGAGCGTGTCTATGTCGGGCCAGGGGCGCGCCTTGACGGGCCGATCGTGCTCGACTCGCGCGACGGCCCAGTCTTTATCGAGGCGGGGGCGCAGATCGAGCCCTTCAGCTTCATCCAGGGGCCGTGCTACATCGGGGCCGGCAGCCTGATCGCGAGCGCCCGCATCCGCGCCGAGACCGCGATCGGCCCGGTCTGTCGCGTCGGCGGCGAGGTCGAGGCCAGCACCATCCACGGCTTCAGCAATAAGCACCACGACGGATTCCTGGGCCACTCGTGGCTGGGCGAGTGGGTCAATATCGGCGCGATGACCACCAACAGCGACCTGAAGAACAACTATGGCAGCGTGCGCGTGGCCCTCGAGGGCGTGGGCCAGCTCGACAGCGGCGCGATAAAGCTCGGCATCTTTCTGGCCGACCACGTGAAGCTCGGCATCGGGCTGCACCTCAACGGCGGCACCATGATCGGCACGGGCAGCAACGTCTTTGGCGTCCACAGCGTGCCCAAGAACGTGCCCCACTTCACCTGGGGCGGCGACATTTTTCGCGAGTACCGCATCGACAGCATGATCGGCGTAGCCCGCACCGTGATGGGCCGCCGCAAGCGCCAGCTCTTGCCCGAGTACGAGACTCTGCTGCGGGCCGCCTTCGAGCTGACCAGGCCGAGCCGCGGCGCCGTGGC
>JAAXUL010000197.1 GCA_013336035.1 Chloroflexales bacterium | reverse complement strand
AGGCGGTGCGGGTGCGCGATGCCTTCTTCTCGATCGCGGCCCACGAGCTGCGCACGCCGCTCACCACGCTGCTCGGGCGCTCGCAGCTGCTGCAGAAGTGGCTTGTGCAGGAGGATGGGGCCAACCCGCGCAACCTGCGCTCGATACGGATTATTGTCGAGCAGGCCAGGCGGCTCAACCAGATGATCACCTCTCTGCTCGATGTCTCGCGCATCCAGTCGGGGCGCTTCATTATCGAGCCGGCGCCAATAGATCTGCGAGCCCTGGTGCTGCGCGTCATCGAGGAGACGCGCCCGACTATGACCAGCCACGCGATCAGCCTGCGCATCACCGATGCGCCCGTGATCGTGGCCGGCGACGAGGTGCGGCTCGAGCAGGTCTTCCAGAATCTGTTGAGCAACGCCGTGAAATATAGCCCGGGCGGCGGCGATGTGCTGATTGAGGTGGCGCGCCGCGACGGTGAGGCCCATGTGGCGGTGGCTGACCACGGTATCGGCATCCCCGAGGCCGGGCGCGACCAGCTCTTCAGGCGCTTCTACCGGGCCGCGAACGCCGAGGCGCTAGGGGTCAGCGGCCTGGGCATCGGCCTCTTCGTGGTCAATGAGATCGTCGAGCTGCACGGGGGGCAGATCGTGGTCGCCAGCGCCGAGGGCGAGGGTAGCACCTTTACGGTGCGGCTGCCCCTGATCACATGATCGGTGGGGCCGGCGCCAGAGCGACGGCCTCGCGGGCAATAAACGCCCGGTATAGCACCGTCCACATGGCCGAGTTGAAGGCCGTAAGGGTGCCGCCGACGAGGACGCTGGCGAGGAGGACGTAGGCGATCAGGGCGACGATCAGCCCGCCCGAGAAGCTGCCGCCCTGGGCGGGGGAGAAGATCCTCGGGACGGCGATGGCCAGCGCCGGGATGGCGAGGATAAACCCGATGATCCAACCAAGCACCCCCTGGAACAGCCAGGTGAGCAGGGTCAGCCCAAGGTTGCGCCTGATCAGCTGCCAGCCTCGGCCAAGGCTCGCCACGGGCCCCAGGATCTCGATCACGCAGGCCCGCTGCGCCACGCGCGACCAGATCCCAAGCAGCCCCGCGACGAGCGCCAGCAGAAGGATGATGCCCAAGACGCAGAAGATGAGGCCGAGCAGCGAGGCGATGAACGCTCCTGGATTGGCCGGGTTGCCCTCGGGGCCGAGGGATGAGAGCGCCCCGACGACGCTGGCGGCGACCGTGGCCGCCACGATGCCTACGATGATGATTACCGGCAGGGCCAGGATCAGGTTGAGCAGAAAGATCGGCCCCATGCGGGCCGCCCCAACCCGCAGGCCGTCGCCGAGGCTGGCCGCATAGCCCTGGTCGGCCACGTCGGCGACGCGGATCATAGAGCCGTGGGCCAGGGCGCCGACCAGGGCTGCCACGAGCGACCAGACCAGGACCAGGGCGAGCAGGCCGAAGAGGTAGGGCCAGGGGTTGCGCAAAAAGCTCTGCACCAGCTCGCTCTGGGCCAGATCCTCGACCCAGGGCGGCATCGCGGCGCCCGAGGCGCTGGGGGACGGCTGCGAGATGTTGACGTTGCCGTTTGCGGCGGCGTCGCCATAGCCGACGAGGGCCGCGAGCATGCCGAGCGGCCAGAGGATCTTCTCTCGCCACCACAGGCCGAACGCGCGCTTAAGCAGATCGACGAAGTTGTTCATAGCGACTCCTTATGGTGCCTCGGCGGATTCGGGCACCTCTGCGGTGGCCCGCCCGACGCCGAGGGCAAGGTAGAGGCCCACGCCTACGAGGCGTAGCAGGCCGGCGGCGGCCAGGCCCACCGCGATGCCGGCGGCGTCGGCCAGGACCGTGCCCACCAGGGGCATGACGAAGAGCGCCGCATTCTGCAGGGTCTGGTAGAAGCCCACATAGCTGGCCTGCCGGTCGGCCGGGATGTTGCCCAGCAACAGATCGAAGTTCACCAGGTCGTTCCCCGCCGCGAAGAAGCCCGAGAACCCTGCAAAAACGGCCAGAAGCCAGACAGCCTTCGTGGACGCCGTGGCAAGCGGGTAGAGGGCCATACCCAGGCTGCTCGCGAGTAGCACGCCGCCCACCCCAATGCGCCTGGCGGCTACCGACCAGACGAAGTAGGCCACGAGCAGCACGCCGCTGCTGGCCGTGGTGATGATGCCGATCCAGGCGTCGGTGGCCTGCACCTCGCGCACCCAGTATAGCGGGAAGAGGGGCAAGGCCATAGCAACACCGCAGCGGAAGACGAAGGCGCTGGCGACGAAGCGCAAGAAGGCCGGCGGCGCCGTGCGCGCCACAGTCACCAGCGAGCTGGCCCAGCGCCTGAGGGCCGAGCGCCCCTGGCGCGCCTCGGCCTTGACAGGGATCTGGTCGGGCAGCACGATTGAGCGCGAGAAAAGGAAGCTGAGCAGCCCCCCCACGAACGAGCCGATGAAGACTACCTGGTAGTTCAGAGGAAATGCGATCCGGACGAGGATCTGGCCTACCAGGGCCACGGTCAGCGCGGTGACCGCGCCAAGGCTCGACCAGCGCAGGCTCATAACGGCGAAGCGGTTCTTCGGCCCCGCCACGCCGCCCATAACGAGGGTGAAGGCCACATTGACCACGGTGCTCGGCACGGTCACCAGGGCCCAGATCACGATCACACTCCAGGGCACTGCGGCGAGAGGCAGGACGAAGGGCAGTAGCCCGAACAGGGCGTAGGACCAGAGGACCCAGATGCGCATGCCCGAGTACCAGCGCACAACGTTGCGCTGGCCCTCGAGAAAGCGCCCAATCGGCACGGCCAGAATAGCTCCGGTGAGGGCGGGCAGTGAAGTGAGGAGCCCAACGAGCAGGCTGGAGGCGCCGAGACGGGCCAGAAATACCGGGAGGAATGAGCCGACACCGGTGACAATGCCGACGCCGACCCCATCGATCAGCACGTTGCGCACGTTGCGCTCGGCGAGCGTCCGTGGTCTTAGCAAAGACCTTACGCCCTCGCCGCGAGGTAGCCATTCCATAAATTGTGCAAAGGCCGGCGCGCCAAGCGCGCCCCGGCGCCGTGGCGGGTGACTCCGCTGGCGAGATGTCGGCACATTGTGCCCCAAGCAGGCCCGAGACGCAAGCAGCGCCCCGCCTGGGTTAGCCGGCTCGGGGCTTTTGCCACCAGCATGGCACGGCTCTTGCCTTGTGTAAGTCAAAGGGCGCAAAGACTACAGGAGCATTAAATGATCACCTGCACCCGCTGTGGCAACGAGACCTGGGCGAGCGAGCTTGTGACCCGGGGCGGGCCAGTGATGCTCGCCGGGCCTCACGGTACAGCACCCCAACCAGTCGTCGCCCGCGTCTGCACAGCCTGTGGCTACATCGAGCTCTACGGCCCGCAGCCGATCGTCGATCAGCCTGCGGTAAGCGAAGCGACCACGGCCCAGAACGTGCCGGCGACGGCACCCGCACCGCTTCATTAGGAGTTATGGATCTGAAAGGGAAAGGATAATGCGGACCCACCCCCGACAAACAGCTCGCGGTATTGCCTGGGAGCGCTCACGCATGGATCGTCTGGTAGCTCACTATCAGACAGCTCGCACCGTCCCTATTCGAGAGCATCCCCTCGATATCGATCTGGTGAGCCGGCTGTGGCTCCATCTGCGCCGCGAAGGCTACGGCCAGGTCGCTGAAGAGTCACTTACGGAGGAGTAAATGCAGCGGCGCCCCATTGGGGCGCCGCTAGATTTGCAGGTGCCGTGTCAGCGATGCTATGCACGGCCACGCGCCTTCTCCCAGCCGTAGCGGATCGCCTGCTTGAACTCCTCCCAGCTGCCGCGGGCCTCGTGCTCCCAACGCTGGCGGGCGTCGCGCTCAGCGGCCGGCCAGGTGTCGTGTTGGTAGCTGGTGTCAGTGGCCATGTCGTAGCCGAACTGGTAGCCAGGCTTGTAGTAGTCATAGGGCTGCCCGCCGCTGCCCATCATCGCCTGATAGTGGGCCAAAAAGTCGGCGTCGTACTCCTCGTGGCCCCGCTGGCCCCGGGCGTAGTCGGGAGTCAGCGGCTCTGTCTCCTCCTGGCGCAGGCCGCGGGCGAAGTCGCCATGGTGTGGCGTGTCCGGCTGGCCACTGCGGCCTGTCTCGCTTGGGCCTGTGTGCATACCGCGAGCGTAGTCTGGCTCTACCGGGGCCGAGGGCTCCTGACGCAGACCGCGGGCGAAGTCGCCATGGGCCGGGAGCTCATCGGTGTGCTCGGCGCGGGCTGTCTCGGCCTGAGCCTGGCTGCTGGGCCGATCGTAGATCTGGGCACCGCCGGGCTGGCGCGCCTGGCCGGCGGGCGGTCGCCTGTCTGTGGCCTGCTGCGCGCGAGTGTTCTGGTTATCGGCGGCAAACTCCGAGAACTGGGCCGGGTCGGCGTCGTATGGCTGGTCGTGACCAGACGCGAAGCCCTCGGCGCCTTTGACGCGCTCGCCGGTGCGATCAACGGTGCTGTACGAGGTGTCGACCGGCTTGCGGTCCCGATCGTCGTCCGACTTAGGGCTGCCGGCGGCGTCCCAGCCTGCGGCGCGCCACTCTGCGGCACGGCTCTGTATGTCTATCGCGCCGTTACGGGCCAGGATCTGGCGCACATCGGCGGTATCGGGATCGGCCACGCCGACCGAGATAAGGACGTTGCCGCGACGCACACCCTCTACATAGAGCTCGGCCTCTTCCTCAGGGATGCCGACGCCCATAAGGCTGCCCAGCAGGCCGCCCGCCGCAGCGCCGAGGCCTGCGCCGAGGGCGGTGGCGCCCACTGCCGCCGCCGTTGAGCCAATCGCGGCCGCGAGCGGACCAGCGGCAAGTACCGGGCCAATGCCAGGGATCACTAGAAGCCCCATACCGATCAGCAGGCCAATGGCGCCACCCACTAGCGAGCCACCGACGGCTCCAGCGCCGGCCCCCTCTGCCGCCCCACTTGACCCGATCGCGCGCTCACGGCTTGTATCGCCGTGCTCATCACGGGTCACCAGGCTGATATGCTCGCGGCGAATCCCGAAATGCATCAGGTCCTCAACCGCTGTCTGCGCCTCCCCGAATGTATCGAATAGGCCGACGATAGTCGTTATCATAAGACCCTCCTCTTGTAGCTACGGCGGGCCCGGCTGGGCCTGGCTGCTTATCAATGGGCAGTAACTATCTATACTCTGCAAAATATGTGCCAGGCGTTCGTCAGCTTGCCCCTGGTGAGAAAAGTCACGGCGTGGCGGCGCGTGTGGCGCTATGCTCTGGCTGAGTCGAGCCGCTGCCTAGTAGCCTGAGGATCCGCCAATGAGCACCATTGCCGATAGCGCGACCTATATCCACGACCTCCTTGCCGAGGTCGAGCCGCCGAAGGGCGGCATTCTGAGCCGGACCCTCTTCACCGACAGCCAGATCAAGCTCGTGCTCTTCGCCTTCGACGCCGGGCAAGAGCTATCGGAGCACACCGCCGCTATCCCGGCGATCGTGCATATCCTCGCGGGCGAGGGCACCCTGATCGTCGGCACTGACACGGTCGAGGCCCGCCCCGGCACCTGGCTGCACATGCTCCCGCGCACACCCCACAGCCTGCGGGCCGAGACGCCCATGGTGATGCTGCTCACGCTGCTGAAGTAGCCCGGGGCGGGGTGGTACAATCGAGCGGAGAGGGCCGGCCCTCTCCGTGAGCCTCCCTGTAGAAGGAGTGACGATGACCACCCCGCCCCGTTACGAGGTGGCGATTATCGGCGCGGGCCCGATCGGGATCGAGCTGGCAGTCTGCCTCAAGCTCGCCGGCGTGCCCTACCTGCAGCTCGACGCCGGCCAGATCGGCCACACGATCAGCTGGTGGCCCCGCAATACCAGTTTCTTTAGCACCAGCGAGCGCCTGGCCATCGCCGGGGTGCCCATCCCGAATAATCACCAGCAGCGCTCCACGGGTGAGGAGTACCTGGCCTACCTACGGGCTGTGGTCGAGCAGTTCGACCTGGACATCCATAGCTACGAGCCCGTCACCGCCCTGGCGCGCGACGAGGGGGGCTTTACGCTGGCGACAAGCCCCCTGGCCGGCGAGCGCGCCTACAGGGCGCGCCGCGTCGTGCTCGCGATCGGCGATATGCACTTCCCCATGTGCCTCGACATCCCCGGCGAGGAGCTGCCCCACGTCTCGCACTACTTCCGCGACCCCCACGAGTACTTCCGGCGCCGGCTGCTGATCGTCGGCGGCAAGAACTCTGCGGTCGAGGCGGCCCTGCGCTGCTGGCGTGCCGGCGCCCGCGTGACGATCAGCTACCGTCGCGCCGGCTTCGACGAGAAGCGTATCAAGCACTGGCTCCTGCCCGACCTTGCGGCCCAGATCGAGGCCGGGACGATCGCCTTCCTGCCTGAGACCGCGCCTATCGCGATCACACCCACCCACGTCGAGCTGGCCCGCTGCGCCGGGGCCGCGCCGCTCCCCGGGGCGACCATTCGCCACGAGACCGACTTCGTGCTGCTCAACACCGGCTTCCGCGGCGACCAGAGCCTGCTCGAGTGTATGGGGGTCGAGCTGGTGGGGCCGAACCGGGTGCCGGTCTTCGACGCGGAGACGATGGAGACAAACGTGCCTGGCCTGTACCTGGCCGGCACCGTGGCGGCGGGCATCCAGCAGCGCTATAGCCTGTTCATCGAGAATTGCCACGAGCACGCCGGGAAGATCACCCGCGCGATCACCGGCCAGTGGCCGCGCACCCTCGGCGATGTCCCGTCGCGCACCTACGGGCTGGCCTTCGAGCGCTACGAGGCGAATTAGCGGGCCCCGCGGACAATAGAGCACGCCACCAGGGGGGATCTTCAATCCCGTCCGCGCCTCTTACGAGACGCACCCTGATGGCGTGCCGGCGCCGCTAGAAGGGGCACCTGCCCTGTTCGCATCTCCAATGAGATACTACTAACGGCGTCTAGTACCAAAGTACCATACTATGCCCGATAAGTGAAGGTTCAGCCCTGTCACCCACGGTTGCGCCACCGCAACCATCTCAGGATCACCCCTGACAGGAGGATCGTCGGACGCCAGAGGATGTACAACTCTGCTATGATGTCTCTGGCGAACTGTCACCTGAATGGACATGCATCCCGCTCTATGACCGCAACACCCTCCCCCCGGCGCCGCAGAATCCGTTGGAGGCGCATCCTCACCGGTCTGGCGCTTCTGATCGGGCTCGGCGTGGTCGTCGGGGCCCTGATCGCCCGCCAGATCCTTGTACGGCCGAACCTTGAGGGCCAGGCCGTAGAGCCCATTGTCGTCCCCGTCGAGCGGGGCGACCTGATCGACACCGTATCGGTCAATGGCGCGCTCGAGCCGCGTGACGAGGCCCGGGTCAGCTTCCCCGAGGAGGCCCGCGTCCGCGAGGTGCTGGTCGAGCGCGGCGACACCGTGGCGGCCGGGGCTATCCTGGCCCGCCTCGAGACGCGCGACCTCGAGCTCAAGGTGGCGAGCGTCCGCGCCGAGGTGGATCAGGCCCAGCAGGCCCTCGACAAGCTTGCCGCCGGCCCCAGCGAGGCCGATCTGGCCCAGGCCGCCGCCCGCGTGGCCCGCGCCCGCGCCGACCTGGTCGCGTCGGGGCAGGAGGTGCGCCAGATCGACATTGATGTGGCGAAGGCCCGCCTCGATACGGCTCGCCAGCGCCTGGCCGACCTTGAGGCCGGCACGGCCCCTGATGACCTGAGCGCCGCCGAGAAGGGGCTTGCCTCTGCCGAGGAGGCCCTGGAGGAGGCGCGCCAGAATGTTGAGCAGACCCGCGACAGCGCCTCGCGCGCCAAGACCGACGCGCAGCAGGCCCTCGAGCAGGGCGCCCAGGAGCTCGAGCGGGTCCAGCGGGCCTACTCTGACGCCTGGTGGGACTGGGACTACGTGCAGCGCACGGGCCGCCACCCCACCGAGACGGAGGTGGTGGACGAGAGCGGGCGCACCGTGCACCGCGAGCTCAGCCAGCGCGAGGTTGAGGCCTTCCGCCGGGCCCTCGCCGACGCCGAGACGAGCCTGCGCAACGGCGAGCAGAGCGTGAAGAACCTGAGCGAGGCCTATGACCAGGCCCGCGAGAACGAGGTCCGCCAGATCGAGGCCGCTGGGCGGGGCGTGGCCACCGCCGAGCGTAACCTGGCCGACGCCCGTCGCACCTACGAAACGGCGCGCACGAAGGGCGTGCAGGCCACGATCCTCGAGGCGCGCAAGGACCTGGCCGAGGCCGAGAAGAGCTACAAGGACCTGGTGGACAACCCGGCCCGCCCGGCCCGCCAGGCCGAGCTCGAGGCCGCCCTGCTCGAGGCCGTCGCCGAAGAGCGGAAGCTGCGCGCGGGCCCCGACCCGGTCGAGCAGGCTCGCGCCCGCACCGCCCTCGAGCAGGCCCGCGCCGCCCTGGCCACCGCCGAGGCCAACCTTGACGCCGCGGCCCTCAAGGCGCCGATCGCCGGCACCGTGGTCGACATCACGCTCAAGCCGGGCACCCTGACCACCACCAGCGACGCTGTGCGCATCGCCGACCTGCGCGGCTTCCTGATCCGCGGCCAGGTGACCGAGCAGGACGTGGCGCGGGTGCGGGCCGGCCAGATGGCCCAGGTGAGCATCGACTCGGTGCCGGGCGAGAGCTTCCCCGGCGAGCTTACGCTGGTGGGCGCGCTGCCAGTGAGCCAGGGCGACCAGAGCCAGGCGCAGTCGGATCAATTCGGCTTCGGCCCCGGCTCGGCCCCCCTCGGCGGCCTCTACCCGGTCGAGATCGCTATGCAGACCGACGACGAGCGGCTGCGGGTGGGCATGGCGACTACCGCCAGCATCGAGATCCTCGCGATCAAAGACGTGCTGCTTATCCCGCTCCAGGCCGTCGAGTACGGCGAGGCCGGCCCCTTCGTGCGGCGCGCCGGCGGCGAGGAGGCGCCGGTCGAGCTGGGGGCCAGCAGCGGCGACCAGGTGCAGGTCCTCAAGGGGCTAAGCGAGGGCGACCAGATCATCGTGCCCACTATCCCGCCGATGGAGGGCGGACCGCCAATGGGGATGCTCGCGCCATGAAGTTCTTCGAGTCATTCCGCGTGGCCCTGGGCTCGCTGCTGAGCAACCAGATGCGCACGCTCCTGGCCACCCTGGGCATCGCCATCGGCATCACGGCGGTGAGCACGCTGCTCTCGGTGGGCCAGAGCTTCCAGCGCTTCGCCATGAGCCAGTTCGAGGGCCTTGAGACCGATGCCCTGACGCTCTCGGCCCAGCCCGACTACGGCTCGATGGGCGGCGGGGTGCCGCCCGACCAGGCCCGGCTGAGCGTGGCCGACATCGAGGCGATTAGGGGCCTGCCGAATGTGCGCGAGGTGGCGACCCGCTACAACGCGGGCGGCGAGCTGAGCGCCGGGGGCATCCTGACCGGCGGCGGCATTATCGGCGCCGACCCGGCCTACCTGCGCCCGACGATGCGCATGGCCATAGGACGCTTTCTCAGCGAGCAGGACATCGCGGAGCGAACGCGGGTGGTGGTGCTCGACTGGAGCATGGCCCAGCAGCTCTTCCCCGATGGGCGGCCGATGGGGCGCGAGGTGCTGGTGCTGGGGCTGAGCTTCCGCGTGATCGGGGTGCTGGCCCCCCCGAAAAACTTCTTCCTCTTCGGCGGGGGCACAGCCATCGTGCCGATCAGCATTGCCCGCGACCGCCTCTTCCCCGAGGCGGCTCTGGGCACGGTGCAGGTCAACGAGGCGACGATCTACCTCGACGATGTGACACGCCTGGCCCCGACGCAGGCCGCCGTGAGCAATCTGCTGCGATCCCGCCACAAGCTGCGCCCTGAGCAGGGCAACGACTTCAGCTTCCAGAACTACGGCGAGTTCGCCGAGGCGAACAACAACATTCTGGTCGGCATCACTGTCTTCCTGGGCGTGATCGGCGGTATCGCCCTGCTGGTGGGCGGCATCGGGATCATGAACATCATGCTGGTGAGCGTGACCGAGCGCACCCGCGAGATCGGCCTGCGCATGGCGGTGGGCGCGCGCCCCAAGGACATCCTCAAGCAGTTCCGGGTCGAGGCCATCACGCTGTCCATGATCGGCGGACTGGTGGGCATCCTGCTGGGTGCCGGCGCGTCCTACCTGATCGGCGAGTTCGCGGGCTGGCGCACCGACATCACCCCGCAGGCAATCGCGCTCGCGGTCGGCTTCTCGGCCGGCGTGGGGGTCTTCTTCGGGTTCTACCCCGCGCGCAAGGCGAGCCGCCTGCTGCCGATCGAGGCCTTGCGCTACGAATGAACCCGCGCTCGGAGCGCGCTGGAGTGAGCATGCGACGCAGTCTGAATTCGACTTTCCTGATGCTGGTCGCCGTCCTGCTGCTGGCCGGCTGCGCGGGGTTCGGGCCGCCGGTGCTGCGCCTGTCGGCCTCCGACATCGAGGCGCGGTTCGAGGGCGTATCGAGCCTGACCCGGCAGTTCGAGGGCTTGCAGGTGGAGGGTCCGAAGGTGGGCTTCCTCACCGCGAGCGAGCGGATGTGCACGTAGACCGTCTCCAGTCCGTGCCCGTGCGACAGCTTCACCCACCCGCCGGCTCGACGGCCTTCGCCGGCCCCCGCGACACGGCCGC
>JAAXUL010001633.1 GCA_013336035.1 Chloroflexales bacterium | reverse complement strand
GTCGCCCCTGCGGGCCCGCACGGCCCCCGGCCTGGGCGCAGGCGTAGCCGCGCGCATCCCCGAGGGCGCCGAGGTGACCCTGCGCGAGGGCCCTGTCACCGTCGACGGCTTCACCTGGTGGCGCGTCGAGGCGGCCGACGGGGCCGGCTGGGTGGCCGAGCGCTCGCCCGAGGGCGTGGTGTTCCTCGAGGTCATCCCTTAGGCGGCGCGGCCAGCAGCGGCGCGTAGGCGCCGCGGCGCTCGTCGGGCAGCAGGGTGGCGATGCGGAGCATCATCTCGTTGGTGAGCTGGTCCATCAGGCTGGCCGGGATCTTGCCGTCGGGGGTGGGGGCGATCATATAGGGCTCGCCGATCCTCAGCAGCACGGGGCGGCGCAGCAGCGAGCCCCCGAGCCCGTGCTCGGTGCCGGTGATGGCCAGGGGCACGATCGGCACGCCCGCCTGCATGGCCATGCGTATGGCCCCGCCGCGCCCGGACTGCAGCACCCCGCTGCGGCTGCGGTGGCCCTCGGGGAAGATCAGCAGCACCGCCCCGCCGCGCAGGGCCTCGACCACCGTGTCCATCGCGGCCACGTCGCGCTTGCCGCGCCTGATCGGGATGACGTTCATCTGGCGGAACCACCAGCCGGCGATCGGGTTCTCGAACAGCTCGGACTTGGCCATCCACGAGAGCCGGTAGCTGAACGGCAGCAGGGCGCCGATGATCGGGATGTCCATCCCGTTGACGTGGTTCATGGCGATGATCATGCCGCTATCCCGACGCGGGGGCAGATGCTCCACCCCCTCGATCCGCCAGCGGAACCAGCCGATCAGACGCATGAAGTTCAGGCCAATGTAGAGCATTAAGTACATGAGCGCGCCGAGCATAGACCCTCCGGGGGCGCCCTAGGGCCGTGCCGGCCCGGCGCCCACGATTACTATTGCACCCCTAGGCCAAGGATGTAGACCAAGTGTCCGCCGATCCAGCCGCCGACCACGAGCAGGGCCGCGCCGGTAACGTGGAGCCAGAGATAGCCGCGGCGGGCCGCCGCGTTGGCGAGGATGGCGGGCTGGCGGCGGCGGCGCAAGAGGGCCTGGCCGTAGACAGCCATCGCCGCGAGGTTGGCGAAGGCGTGGGCGTTCACCCAGCCGATCAGCGCGTTGTCGCGGGGCGCCTCGGGGCCGACCAGTTGGAGCAGCGCATCGAGGGTGCCGGTGAGCAGGGCCACGGCCCCGGCAAGCCAGCCCACAATCAGACAGTGATATGCGCTCGTCTCCCACTCGGCGCCCCCGCGCCGGAGGGCGAGTAGTGTAAATAGGCTGCTCACAAGTAGCAGGGCAACTGGGAAGTGGACGCTAATGGGGTGGAGCGCGTACATGGCGCGGGGATTATAGCATACGCGATGCCGCGCTCTTACTCGAGCGGCGCGGCTGTCTTCTCGCGGAGGGGCTGCGCGCCCGGGGCCCGCCCGGCGACATCCTCGGCGGGGGCGGCCACCACGCTGGGGGGGGCGCTCTCGCGGCGCCGGATCACGCGCTC
>JAAXUL010001632.1 GCA_013336035.1 Chloroflexales bacterium | reverse complement strand
GACGAGCTCACGTCTACCCAGCTCAGCGACGCTGATGTGGAGGTGGGCGACGAGCTCGCGCCTGTCCAGTTTGGAGATGATGATGCGCTGCTCGACTTGGGAGCCTTGGGGATTTCCTGGTCGCCGTCACTGACTGAACCTGCCATGGAATCGGACGCTTCCGTGCTTTCGCTTCCCGGCGAGGATGGCCCAAACGGCCCGATTCTGGGGGTTCTGGAAGCGGTGGAAGCACAGGCTGCGGATGCCGGTTTGATAGGACAGGACGCCAAGGAAACACATTTTGAAGCGCTTCGGGAGCAGCCGACAGTCGGGCGCGATGCGGAAGCGCACGCTTCCGCGCGGCGACGGGCAACCCCTGGGCACTATGGTCGGCGCCGCATGCCGGCCGTAGCCTATTTCACCACGGCGAGCGACGTAGACTCCGAGGGTGAGCAAGGAGCTGCTGAGGGAGACATTCAGGCGAGTCCAGAGACAAGCGGGGCCATACTCGATGTGTTGTCCGGGGCGCCAGCGCCACTGGCAGTGCCTGACCTCAGCCTAGAGGTGCCTCTGGCTGAGGTTGAGCTACTGGCCGCGCTCGTCGAGCTTGCTCCGGTCGAGTTTGAGCCTCTGGCTGAGCTTGAGGCCACACCCATCGAGGCTGCCCCGGCCGAGCTTGAAGCTCCGACCGAGCAGGAGGCCGCGCCGGTCGAGCTTGAAGCCCTGGCCGAGCAGGAGTTTGTAGCGAAGCCCGTAGTACCGGCTACCCTAGCGGATGCTGACGCGGCCCTCGCCCAGGGCGACCTCGATGCAGCGGAGGCCGGATACCGGGCTGTGCTTGCCTCTGCCGAACTGAGCGACCATCGTGCTGCCCGCCTTGGACTCGGTCGTGTGATGGCCGCACGTCGCAACCCAGCCCCGGTCATCCGTGTCGTCGAAGCACCTGCCCCAGAGTCTGCCCCGCTCGCTGATGTCCCTACGCCCGGCCCTGTGAACCAGCCACAGCTTGCTGCCACCCAGGACGATTCCTGGAGTGAGGACGTGCTGTTCAATGCGTGGTCGCGTGGGGAGAGCATGGTCAGTCTCTCTCGCAGGTATGCGGCCGCCAATCCTGCCCTCACATTGGCCGGAGCACTGGCGCGTGTCCGAGAGGTCGTCACGCGTAAACCCGTAACTGATTCTGTCAAAGGTTTCTCTGGCGCCGCGACTATTCCGCACATGCCTGCCGGCAGCGTGACTGAACCTCCGCCGGCAGGCATGTGCGGAGAGGCAGTTGAAGACATTACAATGCCATCCAATGTCGCGGGTGAAACACGAACAGCAGAGTGTAGCGGGGTGGTATCTGAAACACCGATAGTGCTGCAGGACTATCTTGCAATACTTGACAGTGGGCGCGTGTTGATGACAAACGGATCATCGGCAGAGCGCCTTGAGCATATGCCGCCAATGACAAACGGATCATCGGATAGGGCGCTGCTCGACACGGCGCCAATGACAAACGGATCATCGGATAGGGCGCTGCTCGACACGGCGCCAATGA
>JAAXUL010000196.1 GCA_013336035.1 Chloroflexales bacterium | reverse complement strand
GTGTCTGCGCATGGTCGCCCAGATCGCCCTGGCCAAACGGATTAGCCTCAGCTCGGCCTATGACAGCCAGGTCCAGACCCTGGTCGCCGACGAGCGGCGGCTCAAGCAGATCCTGGTCAACCTGCTCGCCAACGCGGTGAAATTCACCCCGGAAGGCGGCAAGGTTGGCCTGGAGCTGCGTGGCAACGCTGAGGAGCAGACCGTCACCTTCACGGTCTGGGACACCGGGATCGGGATCGCGGCAGAGGACCTGCCGCAGCTCTTCCAGCCCTTCGTGCAGCTCGACAGCAGCCTGAGCCGCCAGCACACCGGCACCGGCCTGGGCCTCGCCCTGGTCGCCCGGCTCACCGCGGCGCATGGGGGGAGCGTCGCGGTCGAGAGTACGCCGGGGGTCGGCAGCCGGTTTCACGTCACGTTCCCCTGGAGCCCGGCCGCCGCGCCGGCCAGAACCGCCCCCGCAACGACCGCGCTCCCCGCCACGCGCCCGGCCATCGGCCAGGCGATGGTGATCGAAGACTCGCCCACGGCAGCCGAGCAGCTCACGCGCTACCTGCACGAGCTCGGCGCGCGGGTAGAGGTGCTGCCGTACGGGACCGGGGTGATCCAACGCACCATCGCGCTCCAGCCCGATGTGATCTTGCTCGATATCATGCTCCCCGACGATGATGGCTGGCAGGTCTTGCGCCAGCTCAAGGCCGAGCCGCGCACGCAGGCGATCCCCGTCATCGTCATCTCGGTCATCGATCAGCCCGAGCGGGCCCGCACCCTTGGGGCAGCGGCGTCACTCCTCAAGCCGATCCAGCGCGCCGTGAACGAGCACACACTGCACCGCGTGCTCGTTCACCAGGCGGACACATCCATCCCGCTGGCTCTCGTTGCCACGCCCCCGACGGGACGTCCAAAGCTCCTCCTCGCAGAGGATAATGAAGCGAGCATCGCCATCATGTTTGACTATCTGCGCGCGAAGGGCTACGACCTGATCAGCGCGCGGAACGGCAGCGAGGCCGTCGTGCGCTCCCAGGAGGAGCGGCAGAGGCGATCGTGATGGACATCCAGATGCCGGGGATGGACGGCCTGGAGGCGATCCGGCGCCTGCGCGCCGACGTCGGGTTCGCCCAGGTACCGATCATCGCCGTGACGGCGTTGGCGATGCCAGGCGACCGCGAACGCTGTTTGAACGCTGGCGCCAACGACTATCTGACCAAACCGGTCTCGCTCCAGAAGTTGGTGGCCACGATCGAGGCCCTGCGGGGCGAGCGCGGGTGACCGCGCAGGCCGCAGGTGAGGGGATACTTCATTTCGCCCTGAAACATCGATCTCTTCTTGCCTTGGCTTGGCAGCCTGCGCCCACCAGAGGGGCGTCCGATGAACGCATCCCCACTCCAGATCCTTGTCGTCGACGACTCGCCGGAAGACTGCCTGATCCTGCGCCGGCTGCTCACGCGCACCGCGCCTGGCCGCTACACGGTCAGTGAGGCCAGCCGGGGCGACGAGTGCCTTGCCGCCTGCGCTGCTGCGCCACCCGATTGCGTGGTGCTCGATTACCGCCTGCCCGACATGGACGGCCTGGCAGTCCTCGCCGCCCTGCGCGCGCAGAGCGATGTGCCCGTGGTCCTCCTCACCGGTGTCGGCAACGAGACGCTGGCGGTAGATGCCCTCCAGCAGGGCGCCCAGGACTATCTGGTCAAAGGCGGCCTCACCCCGGAGCGGCTCCAGACGACCGTCCAGCGCGCCATCGCCAGCGTCCGGCTCGCCCGCGAGCGCGACCAGACTCTGACGCTGCTCACCAGCGTGCTGGAGAGCCTCCCGGTCGGCGTGGGTGTGTTTGACGCGGGGCTCCACGTCCGCCAGGCCAACCCTGCCTTCGCGGACCTGGCCGGCTGCCCCGCCGCGGCGCTCCCTGGCCAGCTCCTGCCCGCCCTCTGGCCCGATCTCGAGGCTGCCCTGGCCGAGCCCTGCGCGCAGGTGCTGGGCGGCGAAGGCTTCCGGGATCTGGAGCTGCACCTGCCGGCCGGCGAGGGGCGCGCCGCGCGCTGGCTGTCCGTGAGTGGGACGCTCGCCCTCGGTGGCGCTGGACCCGGCCCCCTTGGTCTCATCGCCGTCCAGGATATCACCACGCGCGTGCAGGCCGAGGCGGCGCGGCGCGCCAGTGATGAGCGCTTCCGCGCCATGGTCGAACATGGCCTGGAGGGGATCGTCCTGCTCGGCGCGGATGGGCAGCCCCGCTACACCAGCCCGACCGTCACCGCGCTGCTCGGCTATCCCGTGGCGACCTTCGCCGCGCAGCGAGCCAGCGGCCTCTGCCATCCCGACGACCAGCCCCAGCTCGCCGCCTTCATCGCCGCGCTCACCGCCCATCCGGGGGCGACCGCGCAGGTCACGACGCGCCTGCGCCATCAGGACGGCACCTGGCGCTGGATGCAGCAGCGGGGCCGCAACCAGCTGGAGAACCCGGCCATTGCGGCGATCATCGTCAGCTTGCATGATGTGACGGAGCTGGTGCAGGCCGAGCTGGCGGCGCAGCACGCGGCCGAGCGCCTCCAGGTGCTGATCGACGCCTCCCAGGCCTTCGCCGCCGCCGGGATGGACGCGCGGGCGGTGCTCGAGCGCATCGCGCGGATCATCGCCGACGCGCTTAGAGCCGGCTGCGTCATCCGGCTGCGCGCGGACGATGGGCCGTGGCTCGATACGGTTACCGTCTACGATCCCGGCCCGACGGTGCAAGCAGCCGTGGCCGATCACTTTCTGCGCACGCGTATTCCGCTTGATGGGCCGAACCCGGCCGCGGTCGTGGTGCGGAGCGGGCAGGCGCTGCTTATGCCCAGGCTTGACCTCGAGGCGGTGCGGGCAACGGTCGCCCCCGAGCTGTGGGCGGCATTAGCCCCCGTGGGCGCGCACAGTGGGATGCTTGCGCCCCTACGGGCGCACGGCCAGATCCTGGGCGTCCTCTCGTTCGCCCGCTACGCGCCTGGCCAGCCGGCCTTCACCCGGGACGACCTGGCGCTGGCGCAGGATCTGGCCGACCGCGCCGCGTTGGTCCTCCACGACATCCGGCTGTATCAGCAGGCCGAGGCCGCCCAGCAGGCGGCGGCGGAGGCCCACGCCCGGCTCGACGCCCTCATCAGCAGCATGCCGAGCGGGGTCGGCTACCTCGACCAGGAGCTGCGCTACCAGCTGGTGAACCCGGCCCTTGCCCGGATCAACGGGCGAACCCCGGCCGACCACCTGGGGCGGACCCTGCCGGAGCTGCTCCCAGGGCTGGCCCGGCAGCTCGAGCCGCTGGTGCGCCAGGTCTTCGCCACCGGCGAGCCCGTGCCTGCGCTCGAGCTGCACGGCAGGCCCTGCCCGCAGGATGGCGTGGCCCACGACTGGCTGATCAGCTACTTCCCGGTGCCGGGGCGGGCGGGTGCAGTCGCCGGCGTCGGGGTGACCGTCACCGACCTCACGCCGATCAAGCGCACCGAAGCGGCGCTGCGCGCGTCCGAGACGAACCTGCGGGCGATCCTGGCGAGCACCGCCCAGGCCTACCTCCTGCTTGACGCCGAGCTGCGCCTCGTCCACTGGAATGAGCTGGCCGAGGCTGGTGTGGCCGAGCGCTTTGGGCGCTCCTTCCGCGTGGGCGCCCCCATCAGCGACTACATGCTACCCGCGACCGTCCCCACCCGCACCGCCTTGATGCAGCGGGCGCTCCGGGGCGAGCGCATCGAGACCGAGCTGGACGTGAGCACGCCGGCCGTCCCGCGCTGGCTCGCCGTCGCCTATGCCCCCGTGTGCGAGCCAGACGGGCAGATCCGCGGCATCTGTGTCAGCGCCCTCGATATCACCACCCGTCGGCAGGCCGAGCACGAGCTCCGCGCCAGTGAGACCCGCTACCGCATCCTGTTTGAGACCATGAGCCAGGGGGTGGTCTATCACGATGCCGACGGGCAGATTATCGCGGCCAACCCCGCGGCTGAGCACATTCTGGGCCTGACCCTGAGCCAGCTGCAAGGGCGCACGTCGCTCGACCCGCGCTGGCGCACGATCCACGAGGATGGGACGGCCTTCGCAGGAGAGACCCACCCGGCCATGGTGGCGCTGCGCACCGGCCAGGAGGTGCGCGAGGTCGTGATGGGCGTGTATCATCCCGCCCTGGAGGCCCATCGCTGGATCTCCATCCAGGTGGTGCCCCAGTTCCGGCCGGGCGAGGCGACGCCAGCCCAGGTCTATGCCCTCTTCGACGACATCACCGAGCGGCGGCAGGCCGCACAGGCGCTCGAGTATGAGCGCCAGCAGCTCAGTGCCATCGTGAACACCATGCATGAGGGGGTCATCGCGGCCCGCCCAGACGGCACGGTTGCGCTGATTAACCCGGCCGCCCTGGCGCTAGGCGACCTCGACCCGGCGCATCCTCCGGCAACGCTTGGGGAGTTTGTGCAGCAGACCATGCAGCGGGCCTTCGATGGGGCGGGCCAGGCCCTCGCGCCCGATGCCTGGCCGCTACGCCGGGTCCTCTGTGGCGAGCACTTTGTCGGGCTAGAGCTGAACCTGCGGTCAACCCGCGGTGAGCCGGAACGCTGGCAAACCTTCAACGGTACCCCGGTCTATGACGAGCACGGAACGCTCATGCTTGGGATTTTGACCGGCCAGGACATCACCCAGCGCCGGCGCGACGAGGCGACGTTGCGCCAGCAAGCCGCGATGCTCGACCACGCCCACGTGCTGATCCGCGACGCCGAGAGCCGCATTATTAGCTGGAACCAGGGGGCACAGCGCCTCTATGGCTGGACGGCGGAGGAGGCCGTTGGGCGGGTCAGCCACGAGCTCTTCCAGACCCGCTTCCCAACCTCACTGGAGCAGGTGCAAGGGGAGCTCTTCGCCACGGGGCGCTGGGAGGGCGAGCTCGTCCATCACCGACGTGACGGGAGCGAGGTCGTCGTCGCCAGCCTCAAGGTGCTGTTCCGCGATGCGTCCGGCGTGCCCACCCACATCCTCGAGGTGAACAACGATGTGACCGCGCTCAAGCGCACGGAGGAGGCGCTCCGCGAGCGCGAGGCGCAGCTGCGCCAGGCCTATGAGGCTGCGGAGCTTGGCACCTGCTACTTCGATGTCGCGAGTGGCCTGGCCACCCTGGACGCGCGCGCCCGCGCCCAGTTTGGCGTGGCGGACGAGACCCTCGCGTTCGCCGCGCTCTCGGGGCGTGTCCACCCGGAAGACCTGACGCGGCTTCGGCACGAGGCACAGGAGCTGCGGAGCAGCGGCCATCCGGGCCACACCTACGCCGAGTTCCGGGTGGTCCACCCGGATGGGAGCGTCCACTGGCTCGCCAGCCACACACGCTATAGCTTCAGCGGCTCGGGAGGTGCGGGCACCCCTCGTGGCGCTTACCGTGTCACCCAGGAGATTACGGCTCGCAAAGCCGCCGAGGCAGCGCTGCAGGCGGCCCATGCCCAGGCGGAGGAGCAGGCGGCCCGCCTTGAGAGCCTGCTCGCGCACGCGCCGGTCGGCATCGCGCTGGTGACGCCCGATCTGCGCTACCAGGTGGTGAATCCCTACCTGGCCGCGATGTATGGGCTCACCCCGGAAGAGCACCTGGGGCACACCGTGCGGGAGATGCGGCCAGGGCTGGCAACTGAGCTGGAGGGGCTCTTTGGTCAGGTGCTGGCGGCAGGAGCACCGCTGCTCGATTACACGCTCACTGGGGAGATCGTCGCAGATCCTGGGGTGCCACACACCTGGAACTGCAGCTACTTCCCCGTGCGGAGCGCGGACGGGGCCATCCTGGGCGCCGGCGTAGTCCTCAACGACATTACGGCGCGGCGGCAGGCCGAGCAGGCCCGCGACGAGGCCCACCAGCAGCTCGAAGCGATTGTGGAGGTCCTTGATGAGGGGGTGATCGCGATCCGGCTCGACGGCTCGCTCGTCGTCATGAATCGCTCGGCGCGCCAGCGCATGTTGACCGATCCAACGGTCAGGCCGAGGACCGTCCACGAGCTCAGCATCAGGAATGATCTGCAGCTGTGTAACGCGGAGGGGCAGCTGCTCGCCCCAGACGATCTGCCACTGATGCGGGTGCTGCGCGGGGAACGCTTCAGGAATTGGGAGCTCCGCCTGCGCCAGGCGCAGCCGGCAGAGGAGCGCTGGGTGCTGCTGAGCGGCATGACGATCCCGGCTGACGCTGGGCACCCCGCCCTGGGGATTCTGACCCGCAGTGACATCACCCAGCGCAAGCGCGACGAGGCAGCGCTCGCGGCTCACGCCGAGACCCTGAGCCGCACCAACGCCGAGCTGACCCATGCCTTGAAGCTCAAGGACGAGTTCCTGGCCATGATGAGCCACGAGCTGCGCACGCCGCTGAACGTGGTGCTGGGGATCAGCGAGGCCCTGGACGAGGAGCTGTACGGGCCGCTGAGCGAGCGGCAGCGCAAGGCTCTCGCCACGGTGACGCAGAGTGGACGACACCTCCTGGCCATCCTCTCCGATATCCTCGACCTGGCCTACATCGAGGCCGGTAAAGCCGCGCTGGATGTATGGGCGGTCGATGTGGACATCCTTTGTCGTACCGCGCTCCAGTTCGTCCATGGTGCGGCCCAGCAGAAGGGCCTGCGGCTCCTGCGGACGGTGGCGAGCGGAGTGGAGGGGTTGCGCGCCGATCAGCGGCGCCTGACCCAGATCCTGGTCAACCTGCTCGACAATGCGGTGAAGTTCACCCCGGCGGGCGGGACGGTGGGCCTGGAGGTGGCGGACGACGCCGCGCAGGAGCGCATCGCGTTCACAGTGTGGGATACCGGCATCGGCATCGCGGAGGCGGACTACCCGCGGCTCTTCCAGCCCTTCACCCAGATCGACGGGCGCCTCTCCCGGCAGTACGAGGGGATCGGGCTGGGGCTGACGCTGGTGCGCCGGCTGGTCGAGCTGCACGGCGGCAGCATCAGCCTGGAGAGCACGCCGGGCCAGGGCAGCCGCTTCACCGTCAGGCTACCCTGGTCCAGCGAGGAGAATGTCGCACCAGCGCACATGCCGGCGCCCCCGCCGCTCGCCTGGGCCCAGCCACCCCGGCTCGTCATCGCCGACGATCACGAGCTCACGCTCCAGTTCTACGCCGAACTGCTGCGCGGGCAGGGCTGTGAGGTGGCGCTGGCCCGGACAGGGGCGGAGGCGGTGAGCCAGGTGCTGGCGACCCGGCCCGATGTGGCGGTGGTGGACATCCAGATGCCGGAGCTGGATGGGCTGACGGCGATCCGGCAGCTCCGCGCCGACACGAGCGTGCGGGCGACGCCAATCATCGCGCTGACGGCGCTGGCCTTGCCGGGCGACCGTGAGCGCTGCCTGGCCGCCGGGGCGAGCGCCTACCTCGCCAAGCCGGTCGGCGTACGCACGCTGATGGCGACCATCGCCGAGGTGCTCACACCCACTGATGCAAATCCGACGTGAGCTTGAGCGGGCCACTTGAGCCAAACTCATCAGCCAGGAGCGACCTGATGCTCAGTTCAGCGCTGTCGCCTCACGGTCGTGGCGCGCCTCCCTGACTCGCGTCCTGCGCTTCCTGGGCTTCAGCGCGGAGATGATGCCCAGGAAGCGCAGCAGCACCTATGCCCGAAGGTCGGGCCCCAAATGGCATGCAGGATGGCCTGGTGGGTCACCACCTTGCCGGCGTGTCCGCTGAGCAGGGCGAGCAGATTGTACTCGGTCGCGGCTGATGCACCGTGGCTCCGTTCAGGGTGACCAGATGGCAGGAGCGGTTGATCTGCAAGGCCCCAAAGCGTAGCACCGGTGCGCCCTGAATGCAGGAGGGCCCTGTAGCACAGGGCGGCCCTGGGGGCTCGGCGCACCCTGATCATCTCCTATCTGGTGATCGGCGCCGCCAAGGTGGCCTTGCTGCTCATGGCCCTGTTGCTGGGGTATCGCTGGGCGGCCGCCGTCGGCGTGCTGGCCATGCTGGTCCCCATCTCCTGGCAGGTGCGGCTCTACCGCGAGCCGACCCACACGAATTTCCAGCGCTACATGCTGGTCAGCAACCCCCTGGCGCTGCTGATCCAGGTCGGCTCAGCCCTGATCGTCGGCGGCTACCTGGGCTAAGCCGTGGGCTTAACAGAACCCAAACGCAGATGGCCGCACTACCCGCTTGTTCCCAAATGCTATAAGTTATACATTTATGTCACAGATGAGTGCGACGCACGGAGGAGCTGTGTCCACGCAGGCCGACTACACCCCAGACGGATGGGACCTGATCCTGCAGGCCCCGCCCTGGTCAGTCTCTGGATGATCCAGGCGGCCCCTACCAGTCGACCCTGGTCGCTCGGCAGCTCCGTGCTGCCCTCGCGGCGATTACTGAGGTGGTGCCGCCCGCGCCGGATACGGAGCTGATCCAGACAGTGGTCGCCGCGCTTCGTGCCGGCCAGGCGCCCCCTGGCCTACCGCCCAGCCCCATCGTCTCGGTGATCGCCCCGAGTGGACCGCCTAATTGCTGGCTCTCCCACCGCAAAGGAGCTTCCGATGACCACCCACCACGCCTTCACCGCTACCGATTGGGACCTCCTGGTGGGGGCGCCCGCCCTGATTGCGCTCGTCCTCATCCACGCGGAGCGCTGTAGCCCGCGCATGGCGGAGCGCAAGCTGCAGGTGGCCTTCACCGCCATGCGCGAGCCGGTGCCTGAGGGGCCAGGGAGCGCGCTGATTGTCGCCGTGACTGACGCGGTGCGCAGCGGGCACTCGCCCCGCTGGCCGACTGAATATCCGCGCCAGCTGACCGATGTCGGCGGCTGGGCGCTGGAGCGCTGCCGGCAGCTGACGGCCCTGCTGGCGCAGCAGGCGCCGGCGGCCGAGGCCGAGGCCTACAGCCACTGGCTGCACGCCATTGCGCAGCAGGTGACCCTGGTCCCTGAGGGCCAGGGACTCGCGGAGCACGTCCCCACCGCGCCGACACACATACAGCGCAGCGCGTTGGACCAGCTTGCCGTCGCCCTGGACCTCCCGTTGGTCGCGGATGAGATGTGTGTGGCCTCGGTATGCTGGCGAACGTCGCAGCCTTAAGCGTGGCGGCGTGCTCCGGTGCTGACACGATCCGTCTGCCCGACGCGGGTCGCGCGGAGACGGGGCGTAGGCGGCTCCAGGAGGGCTGCTCGATGGAACCGTCTGCGCTGCATGTGCTCCTTGTCGACGACTCCCCGGAAGATCGGCTGACCGTGCGTCGGCTGCTGACCCGGTCCGCTCCTGGGATCTACACCATCACCGAGGTGGATCGGGGTGAGCGTGCCCTTGCGGTCTGCCGGACGCGCCCGCCCGACTGCGTGCTGCTCGACCATCATCTGCCCGATATGGATGGGTTGGAGCTGTTCGCCGCCCTGCGCGCGCAGAGCGATGCGCCGGTGGTGGTACTCACCGGCGTGGGGAGCCTGACGACGGGTGGCGCTGGCCCCTCCTGCGGCAACCCGGCGTTCCTCGCGAAACGGACGCTCACCGCTGAACAGCTCCGCCTCACCATTGTGCACGCCGTCGCGGAAGCCCGGCGCACGCGGGCGCATGCACGGGACCTGGCACTGCTCACCACCCTCGTTGACATCCTCGCGGTCGGCCTGGGGCTGCTTGATCAAGATCTCCGCATCCTCCAGGTCAACGCCGCACTGGCGACCCTGCTGGGCCAGCCGGCCACCGCCCTGGGTGGCCAGCGGTTCGCTGATTGCTGGCCCGACCTGGCGCAGGCGCTGGCTCCGCAGTGCACACAGATCCTGGCAATCGGCCGACCCTCGTACCAGGGTGCGATCGTCGCCGCGAGCCCGTACCCAGGCGCCGCACCTGAGCTTTGGCAGACCGGTCTTCAGCGGCTGGCGCTGCCGGATACAGGCGCACCCGCGCTCTGTCTGGTCATTCATGCCGTATGGCCCCTGGTGCAGCAAGGGGCCATACGGCCTGACCAGGAGCGGTAGCCGCGCACCACAGGCGTGCCGTATCATAGCTCGCGATGGACAGAGCCTTTATGCGATCCCAATGAAAGGAGCACACCATGACCACTCCAAAACCCTCGGCCCCGCCCCCCGCGGCGCCCCCGCAGACGCCGCCCAGCGTCTCGGCGACCATCATTGCCGAGGTGGGCAATGGTGTGACCCGCCTGGCCACGGTAGCGGTCCCGCTGGCCGTTACGGCGGCAGACGCGATCGCTGAGTACCTGCCCCGCCTGCTCGCCCCCGCGCGGGCGTCTCTGGAGGGCCTGGCGGCACCAGAGGAGCGCGGCGAGCTCGCCGCGGCGACCAGCGAGCTCGTTAGCGCCGGCGCCCGGCTGTCGCGTGGCTTGCTAACGGTCGCCGTGCGTGGCCTCGAGGCGGTGCGCCACGCGGTGAGCACAGCGGCATCGGACTCTGACGCGCCGCGCACGGATTTGCCGAGGCGGATCGGCCAAGATGTCTCACCCTCGCCGGAAGAGCAGTACGGCTCACGGCGCTGGATGTAGCGGTGATAGCTCCGGCGATCCGGATGTGGGGCAGTGGCGTTGTGCGTGACCCCTTCCTCCCAGGGCTACGTCAAAGTCGGCGCTTCAGGCCCTCACCCCCCTGCCCCCTCTCCCTGAGCGGGAGAGGAGGGG
>JAAXUL010000874.1 GCA_013336035.1 Chloroflexales bacterium | reverse complement strand
CTCGTCGGCGTCGGCGTCGAGCCGGCCCTGGTAGCGCCGGGCCAGCAGCTGCGTGTAGCTCGAGACCATGCGCAGGGGCTCCTGGAGGTCGTGCGAGGCGACATAGGCGAACTGCTGCAGCTCGACATTCGAGCGGGCTAGCTCCTCGGCCAGGCGCTTCAGCTCATCTTCGGCGCGCTTGCGCTCAGTAATGTCGCTCGCCGTGGTCATGAAGTAGAGGGGCCGGCCGCCGGCATCGCGGCGCAGGGCGGTGCTGACATCGGCCCAGACGATGTTCCCATCCTTGTGCAGGTAGCGCTTGATGAAGCGGGCGGAGTCGCGCTCGCCGGCCAGCACCGACTCGATCTGGCGCTGATTCTCCGCCACGTCGTCGGGGTGGGTGATCTGCTGCCAGACCTCGTGCTCCAGCTCGGCGGCGCTATAGCCGAGCATCGCGCAGAACGCGTGGTTCACATGAATCTCGCCGGACAGGTAGGTGATCGATTTGCCAACGGGCGAGTGGTCAAAGACATACTTGAAGCGATCCTCACTCTCACGCAAGGCCGCCTCCGCCGCTTTGCGCTCGGTGATATTGTCAAAGACGGCGATGAAATAGCTCTGGGCGGGGCTGTACACCGAGACCGCGAACCAGATCGCCAGGGGCGGCAGGTAGACTTCGAATTGCTCGGGCGTGCCGCTCAGGGCGACGCGGCCGTAGGTGGCGATCAGCTCGGGGTTGGCCTCCTGGATGCCCGGGATGACCTCGCTGACTCGCCTGCCGGCCACATCGCGCAGCCCGGTCAGACGCTCAAACTGGCGATTGACCTTCAGATAGCGAAAGTCGGCCGGCCGCCCCTGCTCGAGCAGGATCTGACAGTAGGCGTAGCCATCGAGCATGTTCTCGAACAAGAAGCCGTACTGCTCTTCATTGCGCCGTACCTCGGCGGTCTGCTCCACGACCCGGCGCTCCAGCTCGCCGGCGTAGGCGCGCATCCGGGACTCCTGGTCGGCGAGCGCGGCCGCCATGGTGTTGAAAGCAAGGGCCAGTTCGCGCAGCTCCACGCTAGCGCTTGCCGGCAGGTCGATGCACTCGCCAAGCTCGCCCTGCCCGAAGCGCCGGGCCGCCGCGGTAAGCTGCTGGAGCGGGCGCGTGACCTGGCGCGCCAGGACGAGGCTCCCCAGGCTCATGACGCAGACGATCCCCAGGGCCGCCGGGATCACCGCCGGCGCCAGCGCGCTGCGCACCAGCAGGCTGATGGTCAGGGCCGTCAGGGCGACCGTGCCGACGATCAGGGCTGGCAAGGTCAGCGAGAGTTTGCGCCCAGGCATCACAGCTCCGGAACAGGGCTACGGCAGTTTCACGATCTCGAACCAGAAGTCCTCGATGGATTTCACGATGCTGATAAACTGGTCCAGATCAACCGGCTTGACGATGTAGGAGTTAGCGTGGAGATCGTAGCTGGCCAGGACATCCTGCTCGTCCTGGGAGGTGGTCAGCACCACGACGGGGATGCGCCGCAGCGCGGGGTCACCTTTGATCGCGGCCAGGACCTCGCGCCCATCTTTGCGCGGCAGGTTCAGATCGAGCAGGATCAGATCGGGGCGAGGGGTCGCCTGGTAGGGGCTTTCGTGGAGCAGAAACGCCAGGGCCTCGACCCCGTCCTTGGCCACGTGGACCTGGTTATGCATCTTGGCGTCGCGGAGCGCCTCCATCGTGAGGCGCACGTCGCCGGGGTTGTCCTCAACCAGCAGGATCTCAATCGCGCGACCGATGCTCATGCGCGTTTCTCCAAATGTGGCCGGCCCCACCGAGGTCGGCCGCCTACCACATAGGCGGCGGACACCTACTTACACAAAATGTTAGGTGTAGCATAGCGGTTGACCCAGAACGATTCCATACCGCGCCGGGCTTGTCAAGGCCCTGACGGATTCCGGCCCCGCGCTCATGCACAGTGCTGCAGCACCAGCTGCTGCAGCTGGACGATGTCCACTGGCTTCGAGAGATAGGCCTGGGCGGCCAGCGTCTGCGCGCTGGCGGTCAGGTCAGACCGGGCTGAGATCACCACCACCGGGATCGGCGCCAGACCCGGGTCGGCCAGCTGTGCCTGGCGAAACTCCCAGCCGTTCATCACGGGCATCATCAGGTCCAGCAGGATCAGGCACGGCCGCTCTCCCTGCTGGCGCAGCACCTGCAGGGCCTCCTGGCCGTCGATCGCGTCGAAGGCCACAAACCCGCTATCTTCAATCAGCTCGGTCAGCAGCGCGCGGAGCGCCGCATCGTCATCGACGATCAACACCCTGGAGGGAGTGGCGGACACGGGGTGCGTCACTACTCAACCTTTCCTGCGCTCCTGCTGGTCAGGGTGGTCGCCTGACTGGCGGCGCGCGCTGCGTCGTCTTGTGTGGGAGCGGGCGGCACGCTGCTCTCTCGCGGGAGCGTGACGGTAAACGCGCTGCCCGCCCCCTCCACGCTCCTCACCGCCACCTGGCCGCCGTGCAGGGCCACGATCTCCTGGACCACATAGAGCCCGATGCCCACCCCGCTGATATGATCGACATCCACATTGCTGGCTCGGGAGAAGCGTTCCCACAGATGCGGCAGATCCGCGGCGGGGATGCCGATGCCTTCGTCCTCCACGGTCACGCTCGTCGCCCGTGCCTCCGTGGTGAGCCGCACGGTGATCGTGCCGCCGTGCGCGCTGTACTTGGCGGCGTTCTCCAGCAGATTTTGGAGCACCTGGGTCAGCCGCAGCTCGTCGCCGCGCAGCCACACCGGCGCATCGGGGGTGAGGACCACGACGGCATGCCGGGGGTACAGCGCCTGAAGCTCGGTCACGGTCTGCTGGACGAGCGCCCGCAGGTCCACCAGGCCCAGCTCGAGCTGCAGCTTGCCCTGAGCGATGCGGCTGAGGTCCAGCAGGCGGTTGACCATCCGCTGGAGCCGCTGGCCCTGGGCCAGCACCCGCTCCAGGCTGCCCTGATCGCGCTCGCTGAGCAGCGCGCTGCCCTGGAGCCGCTGGGCGAGGATCTGGGCGGAGCCCAGCAGGGCGGCGAGCGGGGTCTTGAGCTCGTGGGAGGCGACGGCGAGAAACTCCTCGCGCTGGCGCACCGCCGCCTCGGCCGCGGCGCGAGCGTGATGTTCCACGGCATAGAGCCGTGCCCGCTCGAGCGCCGCCGCGCCTTGCTGGGCCAGCGCCAGCAGGAAGGCCCGCTCCTCGGCGCTGAAGGCCCGCGCCGCGGCAAAGGTGATCCGCAGCCCGCCGAGGGCCTGCCCGACCGACCGCAACGGCACCATGACCCACGCCCCGGCGCCGAGGGCCGCTCCGAGCGTCCCCAGGTTCGGGTAGCTCGCCCCAAGCGCCTCCGGCGACTCGAGGTAGATCGCCTGCCCCGCCTGCACGCAGTCAGCCCGTGGGGTGCCCGCATCGATCGGCACCAGCTGCCAGGTCGCCCACACCTCGGTGGGGTAGCCGGCCGCGTGGACCAGCCTGAGCAGGCTCCCATCGTCGGAGCGCAGGGCCAGGGCCGCGGTTTGCGCCCCCAGGGCGCCCACGATCTGCTGGACCAGCACCTCGCCGACCTGCTCGGGGGTCACGGCCTCGACCAGGGCGGCCGTCACCTGCTGGAGCCGGTGCAGCCGATCTAGGGCCTGCTCCACGGCGGCGAGGGCCGCCTGCTCACGCACCAGGAGGGCTTCCCGCTCAGCCTCCGTGCGCTGGCGGGCCGTGATGTCGAGAAAGGCGGCGACGGCCCCGCGCACCTGCCCATCCTCCGCGGCGAGGGGGACTGCGTTGCCCAGCAGGGTTGCCGTCGTGCCGTCGGTGAAGAGCACATCCTCCTCGAAGTCGCGGATCACCTCGCCCCGCGCGGCAC
>JAAXUL010000873.1 GCA_013336035.1 Chloroflexales bacterium | reverse complement strand
GGGCTACTACCAGAACGCGATCGTCCTTGCCCGCGTCTTTGACGAGCAGGTGACGGTGAATGGCGCCTTCGAGCCGGGCGAGGTGGGTATCAGCGGCTCGAGCGTGGGCATCAACCCGGCGGCGCTCAGCGGCGGCGGGGCCAGCGACAGCACGGGCCTGATCACCTTCACGGTGAGGCCGGGCGTCTACACGGTGTCCCGGCCCGGCACCGACCCAGCAGGCTTCACCAGGTCGCCCGCCACCCCGGCGACGGTGGTGGTCACGGCCACAAGCGGTCTGACCCCGGCGCCGGCCGACTTCGGCTACTTCAAGCCGAACACCCTGGCGGGCACGGCCTGGTTCGACAGCAGCCGCAACGGCCTGCTCGACGCGGGCGAGCCTGGCATGGAGGCGATCACCGTCACCTTGCAGACCGGCGCGGGCGTCGATATAGGCACGCCTGTGCAGACCGGTGTGACGGGCGCCTACAGCTTCACCGACGTGCTGCCGACTGTCGCCGGGACGGGCGGGCCGCCAGACTACCGGCTCTGCTTCAGCACGACGGCCGACTTTACGTACACCCTGAGGACGGGCCTGGTGCCGGCCGACAATAATAGCGACGTCGACCCCGCGACGGGCTGCACCGACCCCTTCCTCGTCCTCGGCTCGAACACCGTCATTACGACGACGGACGCCGGCTACCACGGCTTCCACAGCATCGGCGACCTGGTGTGGAATGATGTGAGCAGCGACGGTATCCAGGACGCGGCTGAAGATGGCCTGGCCGGCGCCGTCGTGACCCTGGCGGTCAGCACGACGGGCGGCCTGATCAACTCGACCGGCCCGACGCTTACGATGACGGCGACGACGACGGCCACGATCGACCTGGCCGCGAACTACGCGGTGACGGGTGTGCCGCCGGCCACTGGCTACCGTGTCGTAAGCGTGACCCCGCCCGTGGGCTTCGTGCCAGCGCCCGCCAACCAGGGGGCCGATGACGCCGCCGATAGCGACGCCATCGGCGACACCGGGGGCGCGGTGCCGCCGGACGTGACCAACCTCGACTTCGGCTTCGCGGCCGTGACCACCGTGGGCGATCTGGTCTGGCTCGACCTCAATGGGAATGGCGTCTACGACGCCGCAAGCGAGGCGGGCGCGCCCGGCGTGCGCGTCGAGCTGCTCCGTGGGACAAGCGTGCTCAGCACGACGACCACGGGCACGGGCGCCCGGGCCGGGATCTACGCCTTCGAGGGTGTCTCCCCGGGCACCTACAGCGTGCGCTTCGAGGCGCGGACCGGCTACGCCTTCACCAATAACGGGAGCGGCGCGATCGCTACGGACGGTGACAACGACGCTCGCACCGATGGCACGACCGCCAGCTTCACCCTGAGCGGCGGACAGCAACTCTTCAGCGTCGATGCGGGCCTGAGGGGAGTTGGCAGCATTGGCGGCCTGGCCTGGCTGGACACCAACCGCAACAATGTGCGTGACACCACAGAGACCGGCCGGCTTGCGAGTGTCCAGGTGACCCTGAGCTTGACGCCGACCCTGATGCCGGATCGGCTGCTGCTGGCCAGCGCCACGACGGCGGCCGATGGGAGCTACAGCTTCACCAACCTGCCGGAGGGCACGGCGGTGATCAGCTTCACCCCGCCGGCGGGCTACTTCCCCGTGACCGCGAATGTGGGCAGCGACGCGACTGACAGCGATGGGCCGGTGGCCCGCGTGAACCTCCCGCCGGGCGGGCGCGTCAGCAATGTCGATATGGGCTACCGCGAGCGGGGGCTGCTGGTCTTCCTGCCTATGCTCCAGGGTCGCGAGGCGCACCCCGAGCTGGTGGGGGGCTTCACGGTCACGCCGGCCAGCCCCCGGGGCTACGCGCCGGCCCAGGTCACGGTGACAGTCACCAACACTGGCGAGCTAGCGGCAGCGAACTTCTGGGTAGACCTCTACATCAACCCCTCGCGGGTGCCAACGGTCAACGATCCCTGGAACGAGCTCTGTAGCCCGACGCTCTTCCCCTGCCTCGGCATCGCCTGGTATTACACGGGCACGCTCAACCCGGGCGAGAGCATGACGCTGATCAGCACCGCGACTAGCGATAGCAGCCCGAACGGCTATCTCCAGGCGGCTAGCACCTGGGCGGGCTACTTTGTGAATGGCACCAGCCAGCTCTATGTCTATGTGGATAGCTGGAACCGCGACGCGACGGGCACCTTCCGCGACCCGAACGGCGCCGTGCGTGAGCAAAACGAGACCAATAACCTGGCCTCGCAGCCCATCACGGTGACGCCCGGAATGCCGCTCTCGGATGCATCTCTGCTCGACACAGTCCAGTTCGACCGGGCCAGTCTGCAATCAGCACCGTAAGGCTACGGTGCTATAACTAGCTAGAGCGGGGGGGGCCGCCACCCTCCCCGCCTCATCCGGGTCTTGGCCTACCGATAGCTCGTGATTGAGGGGGTGGGCCCCCCAAGGGAAAGAAGACGCCTATGCGACGACAGCTAACGGGCTTTGCGCTGATGCTCTGTGGCCTGCTGGCTCTGGGCCTCGGCTTTTCGGTGGGTTTCATCCCAACCCCCGCAGCGGCCATGCCGGCCCTGCAGCCCTCGCCTCGCCCGACGCTTGTCCCGACGTCCGACGCGCGCGGCGATGACTACGACTACCCCGATGCGCCGCTGATGGGCCGGATTACCGGCACAGTGATCGACATCCGCACGGGCACGCCGGCCGCGGGCAAGAGGGTGATGATCGGCGAGAGGGTGCTAACTAGCGATAGCAATGGCAACTATGACATCTGGGTGGAGGCCGGCCAGTACCCGGTGTCGCTGACCCTTGGCGAGGGCGAGGGTACGGTCGCTCAGGCGCCCACTATGGCGATGGTGTGGGGCAATGACGTCGTGGTTGTGCATCTCTTCTTTACGAGCCTGGCCCCGGCGCCCGCCGCGACGGCCACGGCGCCCGCCGCGACGGCCACGGCCCTACCGGTGCCGACACCTGTGGCCCCGCCGGTCGCGCTGCCCGATGACCTGCCCGACTCTTCGGTAGAGGCGAAGCCGTCGAACCTGCCGGTGACGGGCGACGAGCTGATCGACCCGCAGAGCCTGGTGCTGGGCGGGCTGGCCCTGCTGGCCCTTGGCGCCTCGCTGATGATGCTGCCGCGCCGGGCCCCGGCCCGCGTGGGCGTCTCGGCTCCGCGCGCGCGCCGCCGCCGCCAGAGCGCCAAGGAGCTGCTCGAGGAGCTGCTGCGCCGCGACCCGTAGGGATGCGTGGGCGCACAGCCCTGCTGTCACGTCTACTGGTAAAGCTTGGGGGTCGAGGGGCGAAGCCTCTCGCGTGGGGAAGGGTGAGGGGCCGCCGCCGGCCCCTCACAGATCAGTATGGGTATTGAGGCTCGGCAGGCCCTTTCCCTCGCTGTGCTCGGGGCGGAGCCCCTTCACCACTGGACGGTGACGGGGGTGCCCAGGGGGGCCCACCCGTAGAGCCAGGCCGCTGAGTCGAGGGGCAGGTTGACGCAGCCGTGGCTGCGGCGCACGCCGCTGCCGAACTGGTTGTGCCAGTAGGTGCCGTGGAGCGCCACGCCGCCGACGATGTACATCGCGTTGGGGACGTTCGGCACTGTCCAGCACTCGCCCCCGGCGCAGCCGCGCATGGTCTGCGAGCGAACTTTGTGGTAGATCGCGTAGCGGCCCACGGGCGTATTGAAGCCGTCGCGCCCGGTCGAGACGGGCGCGTCGAAGACGACGGCCTCGCCGTCGAAGGCGTAGAGCCACTGCTCGCTCAGGTCGACGACGATGCTCTTGCCGCTGCTGGGGGGGGCGGCGGCGGCCTTTGGCTGTGGGGTGGGGGCGGCGGCGGCCTTTGGCTGTGGG
>JAAXUL010000001.1 GCA_013336035.1 Chloroflexales bacterium | reverse complement strand
GGCTGGTCACGCAGCATCTCAACCCCAGCCACAACCGCATCGTAGAGGGCCGTGCCGCTCATTGGCCGCAGCTCGTCGATCGCCTCGGTCAGCGCGGCGACATCCCCGGTGAACGGCTGGGCCAGCACCACATCGTCATTAAAGGTGAGCAGGGCGGCCCGGTCCCCCGGTCGCAGCAGGTCGACAAACGTGGCCGCGGCCGCCTGGGCGCCATCGATTTTACTCTCGTCAGCCATGCTGAGCGAGCGGTCCACCACCAGCACGCTGGTCACCGCGCCCTCGCCCGAGCCGCCGAAGGCCGTGATCTCCACCGGCACACCATCCTCGGTCAGCGCAAAGTCGTCGCGGCCCAGGCCCAAGAGCGGGCCCCCGCCCTGGTCGGCCAGCGAGACATACAGGCTGATCTCAGGGTACGCGCTTGTATCAACCTGTTCGACACGGGCGGCGCCGCCCGGCAGCGGGGCCGTCGGCGGGCGCACCAGAGCCGACGCAAGGATCAGCGCCATGGCGACCAGCAGCGCCAGCACCGCTGCCGGCAACAACACTCGCCGCATAAAAACCTCCGTGGGTGTCTAGAATGCCATCACGCTAATACAGACGATGGCCGCTAGCCGGAGGTTGCGATCTGGTTGTGGGCGGGCCTGGCGGGCGGGCGGAGGCCCGAGCGGCGCGCGCCGGGTGTCGGGCATGGCCAGGGCGGGGGGCGACTCCGCTAGAGCGTGTTTGGCGACTGCTGGTTCATCATCGCGGGCGCGGCCAGCTCGAAATAGGCGCGCATCGCCGAGCGGGCAGGCTCGGGGATGGCGGCCTCATCGAGGGCGGCGAGCATATGGGCAAGCCAGGCGTCGCGCTCTGAGGGGCCGATCGGGAAGGGGGCGTGGCGCACACGCAGGCGCGGGTGGCCGCGCTGCTCGCCATAGGCAGGCGGGCCGCCGAAGTATTGGATAAGGAAGAGGTACTGGTGCTCTTTGCCGGGCTCAAGGTCGGGCGGAAACATCGGGCGCAGCAGAGGATCGTGCTCGACCCGGGCGTAGAAAGCGTTGACCAGGCGCCGAAAGGCAGGGGCGCCGCCAGCCTGCTCGAAGATTGTTGGCTGCTCGCTCATAGATTTAGTGTACCATGGGCCCGAGACGCATGATTGTGGGAAAAATTTACACGCTTTGTTGCAAATCATACAAGATGTGGTCTACGGGCGCCTGTGCCAAGCTGGTGCAATCCCTCGCCTGACCCGGGCAAAGTCCGGCAAATCACTGCGCAAAATATGGACAAATGGACCTATAACGCATCGCGTCATTCCGCATTGGTTGCCCTTTTTTGCCTATTGTAGCGGCGCGACAACTGATAGCAGCCCTTCGTTCATATAGGTCACTTTTGTTGACACCCCCCGATATTCGTGGTAGTATTGCGGCACAGCCAGAGACAGTCTCGCCCGCACTTATATACTGTAAACTTTTGCCATTTAAGCAAAAAGGCCGGCCTGGCGACAGATCGGCCCCCCCAGGTAATGTCCACCCACAAGCTTCGCTGAGCGCTCTGCTCCTGGAAAGGTTACGATGCGAACCCTCATCTTTACGGGCAAAGGCGGCGTCGGCAAGACGAGCGTGGCCGCAGCCACGGCCCTGCGTGCGGCCGACATGGGCCTACGCACGCTAGTAATGAGCACTGACCCGGCCCATAGCCTCGCCGACTCGCTCGACCTCGAGGGCCCGCTCGGCCCTGAGCCTGTGCGCATCACGCCCACCCTCGACGCCCTCGAAGTCAGCATCTACCATGACATCGAGAACAACTGGGGGGTTGTGCGCGAGCACTTCTCGCAGCTGATGGCCGAGCAGGGGGTAGAGGGCATTCTCGCCGACGAGATGAGTGTCCTCCCCGGCATGGAGGAGGCCCTACCGCTCCTCAGGATCAAGAAGCACAAAGATCAGGGCGACTACGATCTGCTCGTGGTCGACTGCGCCCCCACCGGCGAGACGCTGCGCCTGCTCTCGGCGCCCGAGACCTTCAAGTGGGCGATGGGGATGCTGCGCGGGGCCGAGAAATTTGTCATCAAGCCGCTGCTGCGGCCGATGAGCAAGCTCAACCCGACGCTCGGCAAGATGATCGCCCCCACCGAAGTCTACGAGGCCGTCGACGACATGTTCGCCCAGATGGTCGGCGTCACCGAGACCCTGGCTAACCCGCTCGAGACCTCGGTCCGTCTGGTGATGAACCCCGAGAAGATGGTGATTAAGGAGAGCCAGCGCGCCCTCACCTATCTCTCGATGTATGGGATGACCGTCGACACGGTGGTGGTCAACAAGATCCTACCGGTGGACCAGGACAGCGGCTATCTGAACCACTGGAAGGACGTGCAGCAGCGCTACCTTCTGGATGTAGAGCACTCGTTTACGCCACTGCCCATCCGTCACGTGCCCTACTACGCCGAAGAGGTCGTTGGCCTCGAGAAGCTGCGCGCGATGGGCCGCGACATCTATGGCGATAGCGACCCCACGGCGATCGTCTACAAGCAGTCCCCGATGGACATCGCCAAGCTGGCCGACGGGACATATCGGGTCAAGCTGAAGCTACCCTTCGCCGATGTCAGTCAGCTCGACCTATTCCAGAATGGCGATGAGTTGGTGATCCAGATCGGCGACTTCCGCCGCATCATGACCCTGCCCACAAGTCTCGCTGGCCAGGAAGCCGGCCAGGCCGAGATGGAGGGCGACTGGCTAATCGTACCATTCTACGCGGCGAACGGGGTTCGCCCCTAGTCCGCTCAGCTCAAGGGCGGCCCCCACTGCTCTTGGGATCATTCCACCGGGGTCTACCGGGGCCATGCCCCGTAAGCCTGTATTAGGGTGTTCGTCTAAGGTCAAGGAGGTGTACGGATGGCCGTTACACGAGGCTGGTTCTCGGAGTCGGCTGGTACGGTGGCGCAGATTGGCGACATCATGTTCCAGGGCCACTGGCAGTGGGTGTCGAATGCGCTGCAGGCCACGTCGGCCGCGGTCGAGAACATCAACCGCAACGCCTACCCGGGCATCGCCCGCAGCGGCAGCGGCGAGGGTGGGTTCACCACCGCGGATGTGAGCTTCCGCCCGAAGCGCATCCGGTCGCGATTCAACCGGTAGTAGCGAGCAGGGGACTGGATACAGGATACAGCCTCCAAGCTCTGTATCCTGTATCCAGTTTCCTCTATCCTCGACCATGATTAGTCTGCTCTATCACAGCCACACCGTCGTCCCGAACCATCTCACCGAGCTCGAGGCCCTAGGCCTTATCGAGCCCGACGAGGAGATCTTGGTAGCGCTCGACGGTGTGTTACTCGACGGCAGTGGGCATCGCCTGAGCGGCCCGACTCTCCACGACTACTGCCTGGTGACGAACCTGCGCGTGATCCTCTGGGCGCGCGACTATGGTCGTCACCTGTGCTACGCATTCCCCCTGGCGGAGCTGACGACGGTCGAAGGCACTGGGATCGACCCCATCCATGCCCAGATCCAGCTCTGCTTCGCCGCCCCCGACGAGGATGACCAGAACTTCAGTCTGGCCCTCCTTCCCCTGGCAAACCTTCAGGCTGCTCTAACTCTGCTGCGTACCGCCAGCGAGGCCGCCCGTGACCTCGCCGACCAGGGCGTTGACTCTCGCGAGGCCGGCGCCGAGATCATGGCGATCCTCGGCGAGCAGATCTATGGCCATGTCGATGGCCTGCGCCCCGGTGAGACGCCCTATCGCTGGCCCGGCGCCGCCGCCAGCCAGCAAGTCAGCCCTGGCCCCGCGTTCGTCCACGACCCGGCCAACCTTCCGCCCGGGCAGTTCTACACCGCCGGCCGCCTCGCCCGCTCGGCCTGGGACACCCTGCGCCGCTCGATCCGCGAGGCCGACCTGCCGATCGAGATCAATAGCGGCAGCCTGCGCGAGCTGACCGAGGCCGTGCGCGCCATCAACGAGCTGGTCGTTACGGTCGCTAGTAACCCCAGCGCCCAGCAGATGGCGATGGCCTTCATCAACAACCGCAACAACAACAACCAGGGCGCAGCGCCCGCGCCCACCGATGCATCCCAGCGTGGCGGCGCATCACAGCGGACAGCCGCCCCGGCCCAGGCGCCCGCCGAGGCGTCGGCAGCCGGCGGCACACCCGCGCCCGCAGTCTATCACGAGATCCCCCTGCGCCGCCGCCCCACTACGCCTCAGCCGCAGGTCTTCCGCGAGCCCACAGCCGAAAAACCTGTCGAGACAGCGCAGCGCAGCTCTGCGGAGCGCCGGGCCGACCCGCCCGTCCCCGACCGTCGTGAGATCCCGCTGCGCCGCGGCCAGGCTGCTGTCGCCCCCATGCCGGTCACCCACGGACATCTGCCCGCTGTTAGCGGCTCGGGTGACGCCGGACCGGACGACCGCTCGCCGATGCTCGACGACCGCCACCAGTAAGAGACGTGCGCGTCTCGGCGCCTTGCCCCCGCCGGTGGCTGCGAAACAGGCACTAGACAGGGAATGACTATGAGCACTCGCCCGTTTCTCGGCGTGAACGTCAATGCGGCCATCGTCGAGGAGATGCGCCACCGCGGGCTGCTTGAGGAGGGCGAGACGCTGCTCGCGCTCTTCGATGGCGTCCTGCTTGATCAGACCCGCCGCCGCGTCGGCGGCCTCGCGCTCTCTGACTTTGTGGCCCTCACCGACAAGCGGGTGGTCACCTGGGCCCGCGGCCTCTTCAATGATACGGTCGACAGCTTCCCCTGGAAGGATGTCGATGTCGTGCAGGCTGAGACCTGGGATCCCTGGCACGGGCGGGTGCAGCTGGCCTTTCGCCTGCCTTCGATCGCCCCGCGCAAGCGGCGGATCGCTGTCAATGGTACAGTCGAGGAGCCCGGCAGCGGCGAGCGGCTGGTGATGAACACCCTCGACTATATGCCCGCCGACGATGTCGCCACCTTCGCCCGCATGGTCGAGCTAGTGGGCGACCAGATCGTCAACGCAGTCAGCAACGAGGAGCTGATCGCCAACTTCTTCGCCGAGTTCCCCCCCAGCGAGCGCGTGGCCCTCCAGTCTCTCTTCATCACACCCGAGGCCGCCCTCCCACCCCCCGCCGAGCTGGCAGCCCCAGCTAGCGCCAAGAAGAGCGAGCGCAAGCGCTGGTGGCAGGTCGGTCGCGCCGGCGAGGAGCAGCAGGCGCTGACGCCCCCAAGCAGCTCGGACAACCTGATCGCCGCCTACGAGAGCCAGCGCCAGGGCACCTCGCTCAGCGGCAACGCGCTCGACATGCAGACCGGGCCAATGGGCGCGATGCCGATGATGCCCGACCAGCCTAGCCTGTACGAGGTCAGCCGCACGCTGCGCATCTTCTTCGAGGCGCCCCGCCGCCTCGCCCGCAGTGTCCGCCGCGCCAGCGAGGCGATGGGCGGCGCCGGCGAGCTGGTCAGCGGCCTGCAGGATCCGCGGGTGCGCCGCAATGCGATGCGCGGCCTCTACCAGACCGCCGCCCAGCACGAGGCCGACGGCGGCCCCCTGGCATCTGTCGGTCCCGTGGTGCGGGCAGCGGTGCGCTTCGCCGAGCCCCTGGAGTCCGAGCAGACCCAGCAGCAGTCTCGTCGCGTGCAGGTCCGCTCAAGCGTGAGCGTCCGCGGGCGCCGGCCAACGACGCCCGTCGAGACAGAGATCGACGAGGGGGCCCAGCGAGGCAGCCTGCCGCGCCAGGCGACCTCGCTGCCCGACTCGACGGGTACCGCCGCCTCCATCCGCCCCGACCCGCTCAAGCGAAGCATCAGCGTGCGCAAGGTCGAGCCCCCAGTCTCGGAGGAGCCCGTGGCCCCCGAGCAGCCCCAGGATCAGTCGCAGCGCAGCGCCCCCGTGCGCCGGATCGCTGTCGGGCGTACTTCCAGCCCTGTCGGCGAGCCCTCGCTCAACGGCAGCGCGAAGGTCGTGAGCGACAATGGCAATGGCGTCCACCGACCAGATGACGAATAAGGCCTGATCTACGCTGTGGGATTGATTTCGTGACCAGAGGCGGTGTACTCATGGGCCAGCTGGCCCATGGGTACACCGAGCCGGACGGGCAGCGCTCAATCGCACATCCCGATCGTACATCGACATGACGCGTGTCATTATCTATTCGGGCAAAGGCGGCACCGGCAAGACCACTATCTCGGCGGCGACAGCGACCCTGCTGGCCCGCTCTGGTCAACGTACCCTGGTGCTCTCCAGCGACCCGGCTCACTCGCTGGCCGATGCGATCGGCATGCCGATTAGCCGTGACCGGCCCACCGCCATCGTGCCCGGACTGTATGGCCTCGAGGTTGATACGATCCACGAGTGGCGCCATAATCTTGGCGGCTTCCAGCAGTTTGTCGCCTCGACCTACTCTAACCGCGGGGTCGACCGCTCGACCGCGGCCGAACTGGCGAACCAGCCCGGGCTCGATGAGATCCTGGCGCTCCAGCGGGTGATGGACGAGGCCCAGAGCGGTCGCTGGGATACGATCGTGCTCGATACGGCGCCGACCGGCAACACCCTGCGGCTGCTGGCCTACCCCGAGATGATCATCGGCGGCGACGCGGGCAAGAAGTTCTTCCGCGTCTACCGCGGCCTGGCGAACTTTGCACGGCCCTTCAAGCGCGATCTGCCCGACGACCGCTTCTTCGATGAGGTCGGCACCCTGCTCGAGCGCATGGACCAGCTGGCAAACTTCTTGCTCAGCCCCAAGATCTCGCTGCGCCTGGTCCTTAACCCCGAGAAGCTACCGCTCCTCGAGACGCGCCGCGCCTACACCTTCCTTAACCTCTATGGGATGATGGTCGACGCGGTGATGGTCAATAAGATCCTGCCGCGCCGCTCTGACCTGGGGCCCTACTTCGACTACTGGGTCAGCCTCCAGCGCGGCTACCTGCAAGAGATCGACGACAGCTTCTCGCCGACCCCGATCTTCCGCACCGTCCTTCAGGAGGGCGAGCCGATCGGCATCCCGGCCCTCGAGGCGATCGGGCGGGCGACCTTCGGCGAGGCCGACGCCGGCGCGCTGCTCTTCGACGAGCGCCCGATCTGGCTCGAGCAGTGGAATGAAGAGGGCGAGCCCGGCCAGTACGAGCTGTGTATGAAGCTGCCCTTTATGGAAGAGGACGAGACAGTCAACCTGTCGCGCAGCGGGCCAGATCTGGGGATCTCCCTGGGTCGTATCCAGCGCACGATCGCCCTGCCGCGCATCCTCTACGACTGTGTGATGGGCAACCACCGCTATGAAGACGGCGTGCTGCGCCTAGAGTTCCGCGAGGGCTCGGGCGCGGCGCCCGCCGATGAGCCGGACGAGTTGCGGGTTGAGGCCGCCTGAGGCGTAATTCCATAGTCCGCACCCTATCAGGCTCAACGGACTACGGCGTACGGACTGACAATGCAAATCCTGATCTTCTCGGGTTACAACCAGATCCTCCAGAGTTCGGCGGCCGTGGCGACAGCCTGCCACGCCGCACGGCGCGGTAAGCGTGTGCTGCTCGCCTCTGCCGGACCGGCCCACCTGACGGGTGCAATGCTTGGCCAGAGCCTGAGCTCGCGTCCCCTCGAGCTCGAGCCCAACCTGGCGGCCATGGAGGTGAGCCCCCTCGAGGAGCTCGGCGCGCTCTGGGACGTCACGCGCGGAAATCTGCGCGGCGCTATGACCTCGCGCCTGCGCGAGATCGGCCCCGAAGAGCTGCCCACCTTCCCTGGGATCGATGCGATCGGCGCCATCCTTGTGGCCGATAAGGCCCGTCGGATGAACCGCTTCGACCTGATGGTCGTCGATGGTCCAATGCCCGATAGCCTGACCCGGGCGCTCTCGCTGCCCGATGCGCTGCGCTGGCTGACCCGCCAGATCTTTGGGCTCGACCGCGGGCCCGGCCAGTCGCGCAGCTCGCAAGAGGCCGCGATCTTCCCCGCGGCGCTCATCACATCGTCGGCCCAGGCCCCGCTCCAGGATCTGCGCGTCTACCTCGAGGTGCAGCGCAGCAGCATCAACGCCGACACCGGCACCCGCGTGCGACTCGTCGTCACCCCCGAAGAGCTGCACATGCCCGCGCCGCGCTCTACCCTGACCGCCCTTGGCCTCTATAGCATGGCCTGCGACGAGATAATCGTCTCCGGCGAGCCCGCCGAGGTCGATGACGCGCACCGGCTAGAGTTCTCGTACCAGACAAGCAAGGCCCGTCCAGGCCTGCGGGTCAGCAAGCTGACCCAGACCCCCGCCATCCGTGATACCTGGGCCCTGCGCGGCGCGTCCCTCTATCTCGACGGCGAAGTCTTCGACGCAGCCAAATCGGCCCGCACCTCCGCCCACGAGCGCGAGGTCAAGCTCTATATTCCCTTCCTCGATCCGAAAGAGCTCGATATCGCCCTGGCGAATGAAGAGGTGCTCGTGCGCCTCGGCGCGCTACGCCGCCATGTGCTTCTCCCCGGCATCACCACCGGGGGGCGCCTGCGGGCCAAGGTTGATCCCGACGAGGTGCTTCGGCTCTGGGTTGAGTAGCAGTCGAGTTCATACCATGGCGAACAGGACACGGGCCAGACTCTGGGTGCGGTGTGGAGGCCAGCAATGATCAGTTCAGTGTCGAACACAGCTGAGGCTGAACGCCCAACCCTCGGCGCTCAGGCTACATCCGAGAAGTATCAGACCTACCGCGCCGAGGTTGAGGCGCAGCTCGCCGGACAGCTCAGCGCCGCCGAGCGCAAGCGGCTCACTGACGAGCAGGGTTTGCTTGAGCAGGCCCGCTTCGTCAAGCTGAATGGGGTCGTCCACCACTATATGGACTACGGGCCGCGCGACGGCGAGCCCCTTGTGCTTGTGCACGGCTGGGACTGCTCATCGTACTGGTGGCACTATATCATCGATCCGATGGTCGCCGCGGGCTACCGCGTGATCCTGTACGATCTGCGGGGCCACGGCTTCTCGAACAGCGACCCGGACCAGGGCTACCGGATAGCCGACTTCAGCGACGACCTGAGGGAGCTGGGCAATGTCTTGCAGCTATCGGCGCACCATGTGGCGGCCTTCTCGCTGGGCGCCTTCGTCGCGCTGCACTACGCGGCGCACAACCCCGAGCGGGTGCGCTCGCTGGTCTTCTTCAACTTCAGCCTGCTCACCTACAACCGGGTAGCCGCGGCGATGACGCCGGCCACGCTGGACTTCGTCTTTAATAAGATGCTCCGGCCAATCGAGAAGCGGGGCCTCTGGTGGATCCCGTATGTCTACGCCCGGCTGGTGCTGTCGAAGAACCCCGCCACGGTCAGCGACATCAAGCTGGCGACCCTGAGCCTGCGCTGCTGCGACCCCCAGGCCATCCGCGTCTCGGCCGAGGAGCTGGCCCGGCGCGACGTGCTCGATGATCTGCCCGAGCAGATGCGGCGCGTGCAGCAGCCCACTCTGCTGGTGGCAGGGGCGGGCGACCCGATTATGCGACCCCAGGACGGGCGAAAGCTGATGCAGCTCGCCCCCCACGGGCAGTACCTCGAGGTGCCGCGCTGCGGACATCTCATCCTCTTCGAGCTGCCCGATCAGGTGGTGCAGATCTTGCGTCTCTTCCTTCGCGGTGTTCGCTAGCGGTGACCAATTAGCGGACCGGCCCGTGGTATGTAGTATGCGTGATCGCTGGCCGACCAAGGACGGCCCGATACGCAGCCAGGTGAGGCAAACGTTATGCAGCTGCTCCTACGCGCAAACGGCCAGCAAGCGGCGATCATTATGGAGAACGCCGGCGATCAGGTACTCGTGGTCGGCGAGCACCGCTATAAGCCGGCACAGATGGCCCGCAAAGTGCGCCGCTATGCCTCCCAGATGTGGGGCAGCGAGATAGGGCCCGAGATCCTGGGCGAGCGTCTCACCTTCGAGGCGCTCGACGGCGGGCGTTCCAGCGGGCCGTGGTCCGACAGCGGCAGCTTCTCGCCGCGCAGCGGCTCATTCGTGAGCCTCGGCCGCTGGGATGAGGATAGCACCGTCGGCATCGCGCTCCACGAGCTGGCCCACGAGATGCATCTGCGCCGCGGCGGCTATGACCACTCCGACGGGGTGCTGCGCGAGGCTGTCTCGCTGCTCGCCGAGCGCGAGGCGGGCCTGGTGCGCACCTTCGAGCGCGAGCCCTACCATACCGCCAGCCATCTGATCTCTCAGCTTTCCGAGCTGCCCACCTTCGGCAATCAGCCCTTTGGCAAGCGCTGGAATGAGCTGATGGATCTGACCAATGACGCGGCCCTGGCCGACCTAGTCAACTTCTACCTCGATAAGAGCGGGCGGCTCGGCCTCGAGCGCTGGCTCAAACGCTTTACCGACAACCTTGACCTGCGTGATGCCCTGCTGAGTAAGCTCGCTGTGACCAGTCTGCGCTACAGCCTCGAGCTGCGCCGCCAGCTGATCGGGAATGTAGTCCGCTGCGACCCGCAGATTTCGCCTGACCAGATCGCCCATGTGCTTGACTCGGTGGTCGCCCTTGACCGGCGCTACCCGAATGATGATCTTGGCCAGATTATCGACTTTTGCTTCGCGCCGCACGCCCGTCAGAAACGTCGCTTTCTCGCATTGGGGTAACAGGTTTTGTCTGGACTTGCGCGGTGACCCGCGCCCATGGAATGAGAGGACACCCTTATGTCCAGTGCAAGTTCGTACGGCTGGATGCCTGGCTGGCTGCGCAAGTTCCTAAACCTTGATGACGAGTTACCCAACTACGAGCCCAGCAGCAGCGACTACAGGGACGAGCAGCCCGCGCGTCAGTCGTACAGCTACGCGCCCGCCAAGCCTTCGTCGTCCACGTACACCCCGCCGGCGCTGCCGCCGTCGGCCTATGGCCGGGCCCCGCAGCCCGCTGAGACCGGCACCGCGCGCTTTGCGGCCAGCTACCCCGGCACCGATTCGGCCGAGGAGAGCGTCAGGCGCTTCAGCTCGTTCTCGAGCGCGCCATCTTCGGCAGCCTCGCCGCACGATGAGAGCGGCCAGCGACCGGCGGGGCCTCCCCCGCTCGCGTCGCGCGTGGTAGCCTCGAACGGCCCCGGCGCGAACGGCCCCGGCGCGAACGGCCCCGGCCCGATCAGCCAGGCGGCCGCAAATGGGTTCGTGCAGCCGGTCGGCTACGCGGTGCGCTCGTTTGCCCGCGGCGCCCTGCCGCCCCAGGGCATCGAGCAGTTCAGCCGCGAGCTTCGCGCGACTGCGACCGATGTCTGGAACTTCTACACCTACTGGATCCGCTTCGAGACGGAAGACCTCTTCCAGATGGGCCGCGAGACCCTCGACGCCGTGGCCGGCTGGCTGCCGCCTGTTGGCGAAGAGGTTACCACCGGAACCCAGCCGCGACGGATCAAGGTGTCCCAGGCCGGCAATGGCGAGGGCAACGGCGGCACGAAGCGCGCCACGCCGCCTCCGCCGCCCGCGCCGACCGCCGTCTTCAGCCCGACTGTCACCGCCGATGATGCCGCGGTCCCGCCCGGGGGCAAGGACACCTCGCCCGAGTTTGCGGCGCGCATGGCTAAGGAGACGGCCCCTGTCGCTAAGGATGTCGCCGAGGCCTCGCGCAAGGCCGCCGAGGGGCTGAAGGCCGATGTGGCCGCCCTGGGCAGCGCGGCGCCGGCGAGTACGCCAACCCCGACGCCGCCGGCCAGCGCCCCGACGCCGACCCCGACGCCGCCTGCGCCGACGGCCGGCGCCAAGAGCTCCACCCCGACACCGCCGACGCCGCCGGCCCGCCCCTCGGGCGCCAGTGATCAGTCGAAGGATAAGCGGGACAAAGGCAGGAAATAGCCGGCTCGAACCCCTTACGGGGCAGCGCGGAGGGGTGTATCCCCTCCGCGCTTAAGCCAGGGAGGCCGCGATGAGTCGTCCAATCGTGATTATTGGCGGTTGGCTTTCGTCGCCGGGTGACTATGTGCGCATGGCCCGCATCCTGGCGTCGCCGCCGTATAACCATATCGTCTATATCACCGATATTGGGCGCGCCATGTGGGCCTCAGTGCGAGACCCTGACTTTAACCCGGTGCTCGATGTGCTCGCCCAGACGGTTGAGCTGGCGTTGGAAGAGACGAAATCCGACCGCGTACATCTGATTGGCCACAGCGCCGGCGGGCGCGTCGCCCGGGCCTTCCTTGGCCATATCCCCTATAACGGTGTGCTCTACGACGGCCAGAGCGTGGTCGCGTCTCTGACGACCCTGGGCACCGCCCACACCACCTACGAGATCTGGGTCAAGGGCTTCGCGAGCGTGGTCAATCAGCGCTACCCGGGCGCCTACTATCGCCATATCGCCTATCGCTCGGTGGCGGGCCACGGCGTCGCCGGGCGCCGCCTCGGCAACCCCGAGCAGATGTTTGCCTTTAAATCATACGATACCGGGTATGGCAATGGGCACGAGAATGGTGATGGGATCGTACCGACCAAAGCCTGCTACCTGGAGGGCGCGGACAACCTGGTGCTAGAGGGCGCCCGCCACGCACCATACAACGCCCCATTCGTCTGGTACGGCGCCCGCAAGGTCATCCCGCTCTGGTTCGGCTTCGACGAAGCACAGGTGCTCAAGACGCCTGTCGCGCGTCGTGTGCAGCCCGAGACCAGCCACCCGCTGTAGGCAGTCGGAGCGCGGGGCGGCGGGATAGGCCGCTGTTGTTTGAACTAACAGATTTTTGTACTATAATACAAGAGCAGATCACCCGGCCGGACGGCCAAGCTGACCAGAGAAAGATCAAAGGCTATGAGCACCACGCAGGCACAGCCTAGCTCCTTGCCGGACGCCCACTCCATCGGCGATGACCAGGAGCTGTTCCGTGCGACCGAGAAGGCCTACGACATGGTCTTCAAGGGCACGGTGGACTTCTTCGTGATCAAAGCTGCGTATGACCTAAAGCTCTTCGACGAGCTGGCGGCCGGCCCACGCATGCTCGCCGATCTGGCCGAGGCTACCGCCACCGTACCTGGTCGGCTCGAGAAGCTGCTAATCACGATGCAGCAAATCGGCCTGGCCCAGCGCGCTGAGGAGGCCTGGGCGCTCACACCATTCTCCATCCAGTTCTTCACAGCGCCCGAGCAGCACCGCAACCTGACCATGCTGCCCTTTGTCGACTATATGGTCGACCTGATCAAGACGATGTATGTCGATCTCGCCGAAATGACCCGCGGCAAGATCAACTTCACGAGCATGATCCCGTTCCCGCCGAAGACGCGCGATGACAGCATCTTCTACGAGACGATCCACCGCAGCAACATCTACTTCCTGACAAAGTTCCTCGGCGAGAACGCCAACCTCGAGGGCGTGAAGCACCTGATCGACGTAGGCGGCGGCATCGGCGATATCTCGGCCTCGCTGTGCGAGCGCTACCCCGAGCTGAAGGTCACTCTGCTCAACCTGCCCTCGGCCCAGGATCTGGTGCGCGAGAACATGGCGGCGAAGGGCCTGGGCGAGCGCATCACGCCGGTCGTGGTCGATATGTATCGCGAGCCGTACCCCAAAGGCGACGCGGTGCTCTTCTCGCGCATCCTCTACCCGATGAACCGCCAGTTCTGCTCGATCCTGCTGCGGCAGGCCTATAACGCCCTCGAGCCCGGCGGGCGCATCATCATCGTCGACATGAACATCAGCGACCCGAACAAGCCGAATTACGACTACCTGACCCACTATGTGTGCGGGATCGGGCTCGATTTCGGCGTGCTCGAGTTCAAGGACCACGGGATCTACCCGGATGTGCTACGTGAGGTCGGCTTCACCGACGTGACATTCCACGAGCAGTACGACCATGTACTCTACCAGGCGGTCAAGGCCTAGGAGGGCGAGGAGGCGGGACCCAGGGAGCGTGGCTGAGTGCCGCAGACCTTGCGTACCGTGGTAGAATGGCAAGCAAACAACAGCCTGTATCCAGAACCAAAGACGCCCGAGTGGTGTCTAACGCGCGGAAGCATGTACCCCTGGGCAGGAAGATCCGGGCGCACATTGAGCTTGCCGATCCGGTTACCTGGATCTCGCCTGCGCTGATCACTATCTGTGGAGGGCTCGCCTCTGGACGTGTCACTGGCTTTCAGTGGGACAACCCCGAGGACTGGAGCCGCATCCTCCTGGTCGCGCTGATGACGGGCCCGCTGGGGACCGGCTTCAGCCAGAGCATCAACGACTACTTCGACCGCGACCTTGACGCGATTAACGACCCTGAGCGACCGATCCCGGCAGGTCTGATCACCCTGAATGAGGCGCGGCTCAACTGGCTGGTGCTCGGCGCGGCCACCCTGTCGGTCGCGCTGCTGCTTAACAACCCGCTGATCCTTGTGCTTTCGGTGCTGGGGCTGATCCTGTCGGTGATCTACAGCATGCCGCCGATCAAGCTCAAGAAGAACTACTGGCTTGGCCCACCCGCTGTGGGCCTGGGCTATGTAAGTATGAGCTGGGTCGCCGGTCACGTGCTCTTCGCCCCGCTGACCTGGCAGAGTCTGGTGGTCGCCATCCTTCATGGTGGCCTGGCCTCGGGGATGCTGTTCCTCAACGATATCAAGAGCGTTGAGGGCGACCGCCAGCACGGCCTGATGTCGATCGCCGTCGCCCATGGTATGCACAAGGCCCTGATCATCGCCTATCTGACGATCAACATCTCACAGGCGCTGCTGATGGTGCTGGCCCTGGTCTGGGGATACTACTGGGTAGGGGGGCTCATCGGTCTGTCTATCATCGTGCCGATCTATAGTCAGATCCAGCTCTATAAAGAGCCATCACAGAAGAACTACATCCGCTACCTGGTCGCGAGCAACCCGTTCGCGCTGCTAATCCAGATCGCATCAGCCTTTATGGTCGGCGGCTACTTTGGGTAAGGTGCCTCGGTGAGGATCGGCAGGAGAGTTTTGCCCTTCCTGCTCCCACCCTGCATACTTCATATAAGGAGGTCGAGCATGTCGGAAACCACAGGTGAGGTGCGGGTGCGCAACGTCCGCACAAAGCGCAGTGAGAGTTTGGTAGAGTCCGCGATCGAGCTGGGCGGTGGCGCGCTGCGGGTTGGCTTCTCGGTCCTGACGCTCCCCCTGTCGCTGCTGCCCCCCGTGAGCCGCCAGCACATCCAGAACGCGACCAAGGAGTTTGCCTACGCTTTCGCTAGCCTGCCGGGCGAGATTGTTGGGGTCGCGAGCAAGGTGGTCGAGGATTGGGCCGCCGATAGCGGAGTGGCCGAGAAGAAGGCGCCGAAGGATGAGCTGGCCGCTGGCTAGGCGCTTTACGCGCTGCCGGTAGCCCCCTAGGGGCATAGACAGGGACGCCCCCAACAGGAGAACACTGTATGAGCGAGAATGCGAGCACCACCCGCGCCGATGCCGATGGCCTGTTCGAGCTGGGCGCCAGGCTCGTAGGCGGGGTGGCCCGCCTTAGCCTGACGATCATCTCGATCCCGCTGAGCATCCTGCCCCGCAACACGCGCGTGCGCGTGCGCCGGGGTGTCGCTGAGCTGGCCCGCGGCTTCATCGCCCTGCCCAAGGAGCTGGCCGATATCTCTGAGCGCGTCGTTGATGATATCTTCAGCGGCACCGCCCCGGCCCTGCCCAGCGCCGAGACGATCGGCAATCGCGCCCGCGCCTTCACCGAGCGGCTGGCCCGCGCCGCCGATGAGTTCGGCGCCACTGTCGGCCAGGCCGCTGGCCGCGCCGCCGATGGGGTCGAGCGCACCGTCGCCAAAGTGGACGAGTGGGTCGAGAAGGCCCCCAAGACCCCGTAGCTCGAGGCGATCGATCGTATCGGTGAATGCCGGGGAGCGTGGGCGAGCGAGCGAGTGGGAGCACCCCTCCCGCCTGCACTTGCTCCTCCACGCTCCCTGCCGCATTCTAGGCCCTCTTTCAGCTTCCCCGCCTTGCACACAGAGCGGTTCACCTCTATGCAGATCGTGATCCTGGGCGCGGGTTATGCCGGGCTCCGCGCCGCTATCGACCTCGATCGACTGTTGCGCGAGCGCAAGCGCACCGATGCGGTCATCCTGGTCGACCAGTTCCCCTACCACCAGCTCGTCCAGGTGCTGCACCACACCGTCGCCTCTAGCGCGCCTGTCCAGGAGGCAATCTACGATCTGGCCACGTTGCTGCAGAAGAGCGAGGTTCGTTTTGTGCAGGGCCGCGCCGCCAGGCTCTTGCCACACGAGTGCCGGGTCGAGCTAGAGGACGGGCAGAGCCTGCCGTATGACCGCCTGGTGCTCACCCTCGGCGCCGAGACCGCCTACCTCGTCCCCGGCGCGCAAGAGCACACCCTCGACCTGCGCACCTACGAGCACGCTGTGCGCCTGCACAACCATCTGATCGCCCAGTTTACGGCCGCGGCCCAGACAACCGACCAGCAACAGCAGCGCATGCTGATGACCACCGCGATCGTCGGCGGCAGCTACACCGGCTGCCAGCTTGCCGGCGAGCTCGCTGCCTGGGTCGATGATCTCTGCCGCGAGACCGGCGCGCCTCGCTCTCAGGTGCGGATCGCCCTGGTCGAGCGCGGCCACCTGCTGCTGAGACAGTTCGGCTTGTGGGCCACGCGCGAGGCCGAGCGCGCCCTCGATAGGCTCGGCGTGAGCGTCTACCTCGACACCGCCGTCGAGTCGGTCGAGCCACAGACGCTGCGCGTCGCCGGCGGGCGGGTGCTGCGCGCCGCCACGCTGGTCTGGGCCGCTGGTATGAAGGGCCCCGACCTGCTGCGCGAGTCCGGCCTGCCTGTCGATGCCACCGGCCATGTGCGCACCGACCGCTATCTGCGCGTCATCGATTACCCCGTGATCTTCGCCGCGGGCGACTGCGCGGCCATCCCCGACCTCGTCGAGGGCCAGGTGCCCTCTACGGCCTCGTATGCGATGCGCCAGGGCAGCCACCTGGCCGAGAGCCTGCTCGCGGAGATAGAGGGGCGCCCGCCCCGCACCTACGAGCCCGTCAGGCTCGGCGAGCTGGTCTCGCTTGGCCCCGAGTATGCCGTCGGCAACCCGCTCGGTATGCCGATCGTCGGCTACCCGGCAGTGCTGATGAAGCGGGGTATCGAGACCTGGTATCGCTCGATCCTGACCGGCAAGGCCTGATTCAACTACGATAGTTTCTCAATTTACAACTTTCCGAACTATCTGGACATATATGTAATTGTGCGCTATAATCTCGGCAGCCGACCCCAATCCGGAGCGCCCCGCGGCCGGAGCAAGGTACCAAGCATCCCAGATCTGAGGATGAGGAGTAGTTTATGAGTGGAACGCCGCAAACTCGCCCGACCGGCGCTTTGCCGGTGCCGCTCGGATCATCAGAAGAGCTTTCGGCCCCCACCTCGATTACCCTGCGCGCGCCACTCCGTGACCCCGCCTCGATCCGCCCGCTGCGCATCCTCCTAATTACCCCCAAGGGCAAGAAAGAGGAAGACACCAGCCAGAAGGCGCTCTTCTCGATGGCGGTCGGCGTACTGGTCAGCATCACCCCCCCCCAACACGAGATCGAGCTGGCCGACGAGCTCTTCGGCGATGTGATCAACTATGGTGGCGACTATGATCTGGTCGGCATCACTACGCGCACGCTGAACGCCACCAGGGCCTACGAGATCTCCGACGCCTTCCGCGCGCGCGGCGTAAAGGTAGTGCTCGGCGGCGTGCATGTCTCGTTCAACTACGACGAGGCCCTCGAGCACGCCGACTGCGTCGTCAGCGGCGAGGCCGAGAACCTCTGGGCGGCAGTGCTGCAGGATCTGGCCGACGGCAAGCTCCAGCGTCGCTACGAGTCCAAGCACTTCCCGGCGGTCAATGAGGTGCCGGTGATCGACTACGAGCGCATCTTCCGCTGCAGCAAGCGCGGCAAGGTCGACTCGCGCAAGTCGATCCCGATCTATATGACCCGCGGCTGCCCCTTCACATGCTCGTTCTGCGTCACGCCAAACTTCACCGGCCGGCTCTATCGCACCCAGGACCCCGAGGCCATCCGCAAGCAGATCGCAACGGCCAAGCGGGTCTGGTTCCGCGATTCGCGCTATGGCAGCAAGCCCTGGTTCATGTTCACCGATGAGAACCTGGGCGTGAATAAGCAGCGCATGTGGGAGATCATGGAGGTCCTGGCCGAGTGCAACATCCGCTTCAGCAGCTTCATCAGCCTGAAGTTCCTCGACGATAAGAAGACCGTCGAGCTGCTGGTCAAGGCGGGCTGCGCGATGGCCCTCGTCGGCTTCGAGTCGATCAACCAGGAGACGCTCAAGGCCTATAATAAGGGTCGCATCAACACGGCGGCTGACTACTCGCGGATCATCACCGACTGCCGTAAGGCCGGGCTGCCGATCCAGTGCAACTTCCTCGTCAACCCCGCCATCGACACCTACGAGGACATGGACGCCACAATGAAGTTTGTGGTCGAGAATGCCCTCGTGATGCCGATCTACTCGATCCTCACGCCCTACCCGGGCACCCAGCTCTATATAGACTATAAAGCCCAGGGCCTCGTGGTCGATGAGGACTGGGATAAGTACACCGCCCATAATCTGGTGGTGCGCTGCGACCGCTACGACCCCTTCGAGTACCAGATCCGCTATATGGAGCACTTCCTGGGCATGTTCACCTGGCGGGCAAACATCCGCCGCGTGCGCATGAACAACAATAAGCTGATCACGACAGTGACCAGCCTGGCCTTCCGGCGCAATCTGCAAGACCAGCTCGAGAACTGTAAGACCGGGGCGCGCCGGCCACTGTCCCAGGAGCACCTGCGCCACGCCCCCGCCGCGGTCGCGGATGAGCCCGTCGAGTCGGCGGTCGGGACACGTTAGGCAAGCGAAAAGAGGCCGCGTATGAGCACCCTCGTTGAGCCGGAGACGATCGACCAGGCGCGCAAGCCTTTCGTCGCCCCGACCAAGCGCAAGCGGTGGCTGGTCGTCCAGCCCAAATCCGATACCCCCTTGATGGTCGACTCGGGCAAGGTGAGCATGCCGCTCAACCTGATGATGGTCGCCACCCAGGCCAAGACCCACTTCGATATCGACTTCCTCGATGAGCGCATCGGCGATAAGCTGCCCGAGGATCTCTCGGAGTACGATGTGATCGCCATGACCTCGCGCACGCTCAACGCCAAGCGAGTCTACGCGATCGGCGATAAGGCTCTGGCACAGGGCAAGCAGGTCCTCCTCGGCGGCGTCCACCCCACCATGATGCCCAACGAGGCCCTCCAGCACGCGACCTCGGTCGTCTTCGGCGAGATCGAGTCGATCTACGATGACCTCACCCAGGATATCTACGAGAATACGCTCAAGCCGCTCTACAAGCCCGAGCCACAGGCCGGCTGGAAGCCCCTGACCGAGATGTCCCGCCCCGACTTCGCCTTCGCCCGCCGCTCGAAGCGCGTGAAGAACTACTCGGAGCGCCTGCCCCTGCTCGCGACTAAGGGCTGCCCCGTCGGCTGCAACTTCTGCTGCACGCCGCGCATCTACGGCAAGACCTTCCGCACCCGCGAGTCCGACCAGATGATCGCCGAGATCAAGGCCCATCAGGATTTTGCCGGCCGGGCGAATGTCCGCTTCTCGTTCATGGACGACAATATCTGCTTCAAGCCCGCCTACGCCGAGGAGCTGTTCAACGCGATGGTCGGCCTGGGCGCGAAGTGGAACGCCAATATCTCGATGAACTTCCTCGAGAAGTCCGAGTTTGTCGATCTGGCGGCAGAGGCCGGCTGCGAGATGTTCAACGTCGGCTTCGAGTCGGTCTCCCCCGAGACGATCAAGTTTGTCCACAAAGGCTCGAACCGGGTCGGCCGCTACGAAGAGATCGTCGCCAACGTCCAGAAGCGGGGCATCGCGATCCAGGGCTACTTTATCTTCGGCTTCGACACCGACACCCCGAATAGCTTCCAGCACACCTTCGACTTCATCATGAAGAACCGGATCGAGTTCCCGGTCTTCACCATCGCCACGCCCTTCCCCGGCACCCCGTGGTACGAGGAGATGAAGCCGCGCATCGTCCAGCACGACTGGAATAAGTACGACACCTTTCACTATATGTACGAGCCCGAGAAGCTGCCCAAAGAGCAGTTCCTCAAGAACTTCATCAAGATCCAGCGCGCGATCTACTCCTGGCCCGCTATCCTGCAGCGCCTCGGCCCCCGCAAGCCCGACTGGGTCTGGCTGGTCAATATCGCGATGCACTACTTCTCGCAGCGCCTCACGCCCGAGACCTTTCTCTAGGCGAGCCTGCGCCCACCTCTGGCATAGATTGCCCCGGGCGACAGCCCCCTCCAGCAGGCTCGGGAGGGGGCCGTTGCATGCGCGGCGCGTCATCGTCATGTCAAAGCTGTGGTAGAATCAGTCTAGGAGCCACATAGCATCAGAGGCTGGCCATGTTCGTACAAGAGCAGTTTATCTCAATTAATACCACCCCTGACGTCGTCGAGAGGCACCTGACCGACCCAGCCCTGCTCGCCCAATGGCGCTCTCCACTGCTGAATGTCGAGAACCAGCAGGGCATCCCCATGGCCCTCGGCAGCAAGTACACGGCACGCCCCCTCACGCCCTTCTTCTCCACCAGCGCCGACTACACCGTCACCGAGCGCGACAGCGGCCATATCCTGCAGAGCATCGATGGGATGTGGATCGGCAAAGACCTGTGGCGCTGGTGGACCGATGGCCCGCGCACGGTCGTCCAGAACCGCGTTGAGTACGAGGTGCCCAACCTGGCCCTGAGCGTCTTCGTCGGCGGCCTCATCCGCCCGTTCGCCGAGCTCGATATGGGCATCCAGCTCATCAGGCTGCGCTCGCTGATCGAGGGCCCGTCGTCCGCTCGCCAGCTCGAAACGCGCACGCCTACGCGTATCGTCGTCGAAGAGTAGCCCATAAGCTGAGGAGGGCAGACCCTCCTCGCTCCTACCCCCATGACAACCTACTCGATCACCGAGCGCTTCCTTGAGGGACAACACGGGCTGATGCGCTACTGGGAGTCATCCCCACACCAGGGTGTCCCGGTGGTGCTGATCCACGGCTACGGCGGGATGATCGAACACTGGCGCGCGGTGACCAGGCCTATCGCCGCCCAGCATAGCCTGTTTGCCCTCGACCTCTACTTCTTCGGCCAGTCCGACATCCCCGCCCGCCCCCCAGACCGCCGCATGTGGGCCGAGCAGGTAGCCGAGCTGATCGCTGCCACCTGCCCCGGGCCCGCGGTGGTGATCGGCCACTCGATGGGTGGGATGGTCGCTGCCCAGCTGGCCCACGACTTCCCCCATATGGTGCGCGGCCTCGTCCTGGTGGCCTCTACAGGCCTCAGAGACCCGCACAACCAGCCCTCGCCCTTCGACCACGCGATCCTTAATGTCCTGCGCACCGGCGGCGTCGGCGAGCTGCTGGCCGACGCGCTGCCCAGCTCCTGGGGCGCCCGCCAGGGCCTCGTCTCGGCCTACTACCGCAAGGACCGCGTGACTCCCGAGATGGTCGATCTATTCGCGGCGCCTCTCGTGCGCCCTGGCGGCGCCCGGGCCTACCTGGCTGTCAGCCGCAACTTCTCTCACCTCTTCCTCGAGATCGAGCGGGGCGCTATCACCGCGCCTTCCCTGCTGATCTGGGGCGAGCACGACCGCTCGGTGCCGCCCTCGCTCGCCGAGCGCTTCAAGCAGACGCTCCTCCCACAGGCCGAGGTCGCCGTGATCCCCGAGACCGGCCACTGCCCCTTCGACGAGACCCCAGAGGCCTTCCTGAACGTCCTGCTGCCCTGGATCGAGCGGATCGCGACCTAGAACCCTGGCACCGCCCGTAGCCTCGCAGCTAGGCCTCTCCACACCCCCCACCGACCCACAGCGCGAATCTCCCCCACAGCATAGAGCAGAAGGGGGAGATTGTGCGTACAATACGGGGAGTCTGCTGGCCCCCCATATATCCGGGAGAGTGTGCGATGCCAGGGAACGAGCCCTTTGATGATGCCAGGCGGAAGCTCGATCAGGCCCTGCGAAGCCTGGAGACGGCAGACGACGTCCAGGCGCCCCCCCTGAACGCCCCCCCCGCCGACGAGGGCCGGCAAGGGGCACAGACGGCCAGCCCTGGTGACGCGCCGAGCACGCCAGGCGACGCACCCGCCCGCCCTCCGGCGCCAACGACCGAGGCCCTCACCCGCCTGGTCGTAGGCGCGGCCCTGCTCGGCCTCGACGGGCTGGCGGCCCGCTCGGACGACTGGGAGGCCGCGGCGGGGATCGCGCGCGCCCCGGCGGCGCAGGTCACGATCGAGGGCCAGATCGGCTCCGGGCGCTTCCGCCACGCCCTGATCGGCTGGATCTTCGAGGCCGAGGAGCAGCTACGCCCCCGCGGCAGCCCGATCGCGTGGATGCGCTCGGTCGTGGCCTATCTATTCGGCACAGTCTTCTCGGTGGTGCTTGAGTTGCTGCCGCTGCCGCGCCTTGGCCGCCGCCGGGGCCTGGGCGCCCGCGCCGAGCCGACCGATGAGGATACCCGGCGCTGGATCAGGCGGGGCACGCTCGAAGAGCCGCGCGCCAGGGCCTTCGCCCAGGCCGCCCTCGAGGATATCGCCCACCAGACAATCGTCTACCTGGCCCGCCGCCCGGCCGTCCAGCAGGCCCTGGGCGAGATCGTGCGCTCGCCCGCTATGGACGACGCCGTGCGCCAGATCGTCGCGGGCCCGGTGATCGAGCAGGCCATCGCTCGCGTCGCCGCGAGCCCGGCCCTCGACAGCATCATCCTGAAGGTGGCCGAGAGCCCGGCCCTCGACGCCACCGTCCGCAAGATCGTGCGCAGCCCCGTGATCGAAGAGGCAGTGACCCATATCGTGCACACCCCGGCCATGGAGGAGGCCGTCAGACACCTGGTAGGCACCCAGGCGATGGCCGACGCGATCGAGACCCTCTCGAGATCGCCCGCCCTGGTCGAGCTGGTGACGACACAGGGCAGCTCGGTGGCAAGCGAGATCCTCGAGGAGGTGCGCGAGCGGGGCGTGAGCGGCGACCAGCTGCTCGAGGGCATCGCACGGCGCATCATGCGCCGCCCGCCGCGCTCGAAGCTGCCGGTCGAGGCCAGGGGCCTGCTGCTGGCCGACGCGCTGCAGGCCGATGCACCGGACGACGCGGGCCGGCGCTGAGCCGCGCTGATAGGAGGCCTGGCATGCCTGAGCATAGTGTGTCCAGAGAGCCGCTGACGGGCAGGGTGCGGCTGCGCCGGCGCGGGCCCGTCTTCATGGCCTACGCGGGGTTTGTGTCGCGCATGATGGCCATGGTTGTAGACCTGCTGATCATCTTCGGCATATGGCTAACCCTCAATGTTTCGTCGCGCTTTATCAGCCAGACCTCGGGCATCAGCGCCATCATGGGGCTGCTCGGCGACTACTTCACCTGGGTCACGCCGGTGCAAAAATTCCTCGTCACCGCGACCTTCGATGTCATCGTCCTGCTGAGCCTGGGCTTCATCTACTTCACGGTCCTCTACAGCTTCGGCGGGGCCACGCTCGGCAAGCACCTGCTGGGGCTGCGCGTGGTCCGCGCTGACGGCAAGCCAATAAGCGTAGGCCAGGCCGCCCTACGCGTCCTGGCCTACGCCCTATCATCACTACCGCTCTATGTCGGCTTCCTTAATGTGCTGGTCGACGACCAGCGGCGCGCCTGGCACGATCTGCTCATGCGGACCAGCGTGGTCCACAGCTGGCAGGCGCGCCCCGACGAGTCCTTCCTGCGCGAGATCATCGACAGGTTTCGCTAGGCGGGTTGCGCGCCCGGCCTGCTAGAACTTGACCTGGAACGCGGCCTTCCCGGCGTACTTCGCGGCGCCGCCAAGCTCCTCCTCGATGCGGAGCAGCTGGTTGTACTTGGCGATGCGGTCGCTCCGGGCGGGGGCGCCAGTCTTGATCTGGCCGGCATTGGTGGCCACCACCAGGTCGGCGATCGTCACATCCTCGCTCTCGCCCGAGCGATGCGAGACGACCGCGGTCATGCCGTTGCGCTGGGCAAGCTGGATGGCGGCCATGGTCTCGGTCAGGCTACCGATCTGGTTGAGCTTGATCAGGATCGAGTTGCAGGCGTTCTCGTCGATCGCGCGGCGCAGGCGGGTCACATTGGTGACCAGGAAATCATCGCCGACCAGCTGCACCTTATGGCCGATCTTCTCGCGCAGCAGCTTCCAGCCCTCCCAGTCGTCCTCGGCGATGCCGTCCTCGAGCGAGATCAGCGGGTAGCGGGCGGCGATATCGGCCCAGTAGTCTACCATCTCGGCGGTGCTGATCACCCTGCCGTCGCGCTCGAGGTGATACTTGCCATCCTTATAGATCTCGGTGCAGGCCGGGTCCATCGCCAGCATAACCTGCTCGCCGGGGCGGTAGCCAGCCTTCTCGATCGCCTCCATGATCACCTGGAGGGGCGCCTCGTTTGAGGGCAGGCTGGGGGCGAAGCCGCCCTCGTCGCCGACGGTGGTGCTGAGGCCACGGTCGTGAAGCACCTTCTTCAGGCTCTGGTAGATCTCGCTGCCCCAGCGGATCGCCTCGCGGAAGCTCTCGGCGCCCACGGGCATGACCATGAACTCCTGAAAATCGGTGCTGTTCGAGGCGTGCTGGCCGCCGTTCATAATGTTCAGCATCGGCACCGGCAGCACGTGGGCGTGCACGCCGCCAAGATAGCGGTAGAGCGGCAGCCCGAAGGCGCTGGCGGCCGCCTTGGCGGTGGCGAGCGAGACGCCCAGGATGGCGTTCGCGCCGAACTTGCTCTTGTTGGGCGTGCCGTCGAGGGCGATCAGCTCATTGTCGATGCGGACCTGCTCGGAGGCGTCGAGGCCTACGAGGGCCTCGGCGATGTCCTCGTTGACCGCGCGGACCGCCTTCAGCACACCCTTGCCGCCGAAGCGGGCCTTATCGCCGTCGCGCAACTCCAGGGCCTCGTGGGCACCCGTCGATGCACCGCTCGGCACGATCGCCCGCCCGATGTCGCCACTCTCCAGGCGAACGTCCACCTCCACCGTCGGATTGCCGCGAGAGTCCAAAACCTCGCGGGCGATGATCTCCTCGATCAGCGTGGACATAGTCCCTCCACATATACGATGTGCGCATTGGCGGCGCAGGGGCCACCGGCGCCCGCAAGTATAGCACAATCGCCGTCCGGCGCACCCACCCACCCACGCCCAGGTTCCGACGATGGCGCCAACCTGCTCAGAGGAGGCGACTTAATATCATCCTTTAATCACCTCGCTTCCGAGCTATTCTAATCACAGCTCAACTATGGGTCGTCATCACTCGGGCATGGTCCCGTCAACATACCAGGAAGGTCTTCTACAGCCATTGGACCGAGTTCACCGCCGTCATCCCCTTCACCATCACCAAGTAGCTCTGGCCCGCACCGGGCCGCCCACACTGGGCGCCTACAGACCAGCGCCCCGCTTCTCACAGGAAGCGGGGCGCTGTGTTTCGTCTGACTTGCCCTCCCCTCGCTACGCCCGAGCCGGCAGGCCCGCCCTCAGTCGACGTGGTGCATCCCGGGGCGCAGGATGAGCAGCGGCTGGGTCGCCGCGCGCAGCACCTTATCGGTGACACTGCTGATCGGCACGCGGGTCACGGCGCTGCGCCCGTGGGTCGTGACGGCCACCAGGTCGGCGCCGACCGCCGTGGCGGTCTCGAGGATGGCCCGCGCCGGCTGCTCGGCGTCGATCACCCGCGGGTGGACAATGGCAGGCGCCAGCTTAGCCACAACCCGCTGGAGGTACAGCTCGGCCTCGGCCCGCTCGCGCGCCAGGGTACCCTCGTCGATGCGGAAGCGCTCATGGAATGGCATCGCGGCGGGCACGGGCAAGGTATCGATCACGCGCAGGGCCACCACCTCGCCGCCGTCGAGGCTGGCCAGAGCCACCGCGTGGGACAGGATCTCCTCGGCCAGAGGCGAGCCGTCGAGGGGGATCAGCACGCGCTTGAAGGGCCTATCGATAAGCACACCCTGCGCGTTGGGCCGCAGCAGCAGTAGCGGCGTGCCGGTCACCCGCACCAGAGCCTCGGCCACGCTGCCCAGCCAGAGATGGGCAAAGCCGCTGCGCCCATGGGTCGTCATGATGATCAGGCCGGCCTGGATATCGCGCGCATAGCTGGTGAGGACATGCACTACGCCGCCATCGAGCCGCGTCACGATCGGGCGCAGCCTATCGCCGGCCACTGTCGCCGCCACCCGCTCGAGGTAGACCCGCTCGTGCTCGGCGGCCAGCGAGCGCAGCTCCTCGTCTACAACGGGCAGCCCCTCGATCGAGATCGGGTCGCGGCTCGCCGCCACATGCACATGTACCAGGTGCAGAGCCGCCCCTGTTGCCCGGGCGACCCGTGCCGCCATCGGCAGGGCCTGCTCGGCCATCGATGAGCCATCCAGGGGCACCATGATCGCTTTAAACATTGTGCACACCTCCTCGCTGCAGGTGAGAGCTGCGTGCCATCAGTATACCCCAACCCAACGCTGGGGATGCGGCTTGACAAAGGTGTCTTTTTTGTGCTACTGTTCTGAGCATATTCCAGCTTAAAAGTTATTCTTCTTTTCTTTAGTTGAGTAAGGTAATTTACGCGGAGCTTTGCAGTGTGGCATGAAGCATCTGCACGTAGCTTCAAGCTCATGCGCGGGCGGCCCCAATGGTTAAAACTCTGTAATATGAATGGAGGTGCCCAGACTCATCTACTCACAATACTAACCTTCACTTTTTCCAGGTGAGATCAGCTCTATTTTTAGAGCTATTACAAAGTATATCTCACCCCATACTCATCGATCACCGAGTAGACTTTGAGGAGACCTGAAGCTATGACTAGCTCCCGCTGGAGTCCAGGACGACTCGTGTCCGCGCTGATCATGTTGATCGTTCTCTGCGCCGGGATGAGCGGCTCCCCACAGCAAGCCCTAGCAAACGACATTCAGCCGTACCGCATCATCGCCAACGTCGATGTGGCGAGTGCCGGATACGGCGGCATGCGTACCACTGGCACCGGATCAATCTCTCTCTCGGGGGTCTCGGGCACAGTACTCCAGGCGCTACTTTACTGGCAAGGGCCGACCAACTCAACCAACGCCACTGCCAACGCTAGCGTCTCCTTCGGCGGCGCGACAGTCACCGGCACAAACATCGGTTTCTCCTCTGATAACTGCTGGGGTTTCTCTAATAGCCAGGCCTACCGCGCCGATGTGACCTCGCAGGTCGCCGGCAATGGCAGCTACGCCCTCGCGAACTTCACGAAGAGCTCGGCCGATATTAATGGTGTCTCGCTCATCGTCTTCTACGATGACGGCGACGCCACGAACAACCGCGACATCGTCCTCTTCGACGGAAACGACTCGAACTTCGACAACACCTACGACGCATCGGGCTGGAACGTGAACCTCCCCGGCATCACCTACAGCTCTGGTAGCGCCAGCATCCAGCTACACGTGAGCGACGGCCAGGCACCATCGGCGATCACCGAATACAACGATCCTGCCCTGGTGCTCAACGGCACGACCCTGGCCGCGCGCGGGGCCATCTTTAGCGGTAATAGCGTCCCTAACGGGGCCAGCGCCAGCAACACCAGCGGCGGACTGTGGGATATCAAGTCGTTTGATATTACCAGCGCCCTTACCCCCGGCACGAGTACCCTGGCCCTCACCTCAGGCGCTGCGGTCAACGCGGATGAGGACTGCCTCTCGCTGATCGTCGCGGCGATCAACCTGCCTGCCGGCGCCGCGCCGCCGAGCCTGCCCGGGCCGCCTGTGCTGCCCGAGAGCGAGCGGGTCGCCAAGAATTCAGCGCTGATCTATGTCGTCCAGCGCCCCACCGCCAACCACGGCACCACCCCCGGCAGCATCATCAGCACCGAGATCGTAGTGGGCAATTACGATAAGGGCCACGCCAAAGACGTCACGATCACTGTGCCCTTCGACCCCGCCGAGGTGCGCGTCATCGACGCCACCTTCAGCACCGCGAAGGCCTGGGTCAGCAAGGTGCTGACCGACTCGCTCACGATCAATACCGGGCCGATCGGCGCCGACACCATCATCACCGGCACCCTGCGCATGCAGGTAGTCGAGACGCTCGCCCCCGGCACCGACCTCAGCAGCCAGCTCTCGTACCGCTGGGCCGACGGCACCGACGGCGGCACCGGCCTGAGCAACACCACCATCCTGGCCGTCGCCGACAGCATCGACCACCGCCCCACCTACACCCTCAGCGTCGACACGCCCGCGGCCGTGGCCGGCAGCACCTTCACCTTCTCGAGCGGCATCTTCGCCCCCAACGAGCCCATCGGTGTCTGGTATAACAAGCCTGACGGCACCGTCGGCGAAGAGGCCGAGACCTTCCGGGCCGCCAAGGATGGCAGCATCGTGACCGAGTTTGAGACCCCTAGCGACCTGCCCCCCGGCGACTACTCGTTTGTCCTCTATGGCCACTGGTCCGAGTTCACCGCCGTTGTGCCCTTCACTATCACCAAGTAGCCCCGTCCCGATAACTCGCCTGCAATGCCCCCGCTCGGCTGCCGAGCGGGGGCGCTGCACCCCGGGTCGAGGTATTGATTGACAACTATGTGCGCTCTATGCTACTATAATTCACCACGGCAGAGCTTATGAATTTATTTTACTTTTAAACTCTAAATAACATATTTTTCATTTGTCTTAACCTCAACCATCAGGGCATAGCTTCCGCACAGGCAACTGCCATATGGGCAAGCCACTCAGCAATCATTGCAATAAGACATGGCACCCTCCTCGTATGCCCAGGCCGCCCGCGCGCCGGCAACGCCTGAGCCTACGCTCCCATACCTCGCCCCTGCCATCACCGCAGGACCATGAAGGAGCAGTGTTGAATGAGTAGACATGCGCGGACCATGACGTCTATCTCGGCCCTGATCTTTGCGCTCTTGCTCTGTCTGGGGAGCCCCGCAGCTCTTACGATGGCGCAAGAGAAAGGCGGCGAGCTTCAGGCCACCCCCGCCGCCGCCTCAACCATCACTGGCTCACCTCTGAGCATTAGTGTGTTGAGCGATCTCTCGATGATCGTGAAATACAACGGCGCGACCCAGTTCTTCGCCGACACAGCCGGCGGGACGTTTGTCCAGGTTGATAACACGGTCTACGGCAGTGATCCCCCGGCCTCTGGCAACTTTGCCCCTCTGCCATATACAGCTGTCTCTAACAGCGCCGTCTCAGGCGACGGCACCCAGGCGAACCCGTTCAAGATTGTGACCGTTGCCCAGGCGGGCAACACCGGGGTTCGCGTTACCCAGACGACCAGCTACGTCAACGGCGAGAGCTCCTACCTGGTTGACGTGTCGCTCGCAAACACGGGGAGCGCCTCGCACGCGATCCGCATCTATCACGGTGCCGATCTCTATCTGAACTTCCCCGGCAATATCAGCGACTTAGGCTACGGCATCTACGACGAGAGCACTGGCGCCGTGGGCGCCCTGTCCGAGGATCACCGCTCTGTCCAGGTCTTCATCCCTGTCACCCATGCTGACGCCTTCCAGGAGGCCATATACAGCACCTTCTGGGCGACCATGGGCGGCGCCAATGGCTCGAGCGGCCCTGGCTACAACAACACGATCAACGAGACGTTCCACGATATCGCCGCCGGCCTGCAGTACAACCGCACCCTCGCCGCAGGCGCGACCACAAGCGTCAGCTGCATCGGCGCCTTCGGCCTGGCAAGCGATCTGGGCATTACGCCTACTCCGCCGACCACAGACAACACCGACCGACCGCCGTCAAAGGCCAACGTGAGCGTGGTCCTCCGCCCCGAGCCGACCGCCGTCGCCACGACCGACAGCATTATTGCGGTGACTGTCGCCGTTGCCAACCATGCCTCTGGCCGGTCGAATACTACCACGGTCACCCTGCCCTTCGACCCTGCCGAGCTCAGCGTGCTCGACGCAAGCTTTAGCCGCCCCGGCGCATGGGTCAGCTCTGCGATCAGCAACGCTCTTACCATCGAGATGGGGACCCTTGGCGGCGACAGCAGCGGCACGACCGATGTCGTCACTGGCACGGTGCGCTTCCGCGTGCTGCCCACCGCCGCCGACGGCGCCCTTCTGTTCGACCGAGCCACCGTGCGCTGGCACGACAACTCCGGCAGCGGCGAGCACATCAGCAACCAGCCGCTCACCATCGTGGGCCCTGCCCTCAGCACCTCGGCCCTCTACAACCTCGAGGTCAGCCCGGCCAGCGAGCAGGCCGGCGCCACCTTCACGTTCGACAGCGTACTGTTCGCCCCCGACGAGCCCGTCGGCGTCTGGTACAACCTGCCCGACGGCACCGTCGCCGGCGAGCCGACCTACAGAGCCGACAGCGAAGGCCGCCTGACGATTGATCTCGACAGCACCGACCTGCCCGCCGGCACCTACTCGCTCGTCTACTACGGCCACTGGACTGAGTTCACCGCCGTGGCCACCTTCACCATCCGCTAGGCCGTCCCCATCGCCCCCGGCGCGCAGCGACGCCCCCCTTCAAGAAGGGGGGCGTCGTCTATCTCCAGGGGCCTTGTCGGGCCAGGCTACGCGACGGAGGCCACGCCCGCGAGGGCAATCTTCAGCACCTCGTCCATAGACGAGACCGGGATGAGGGTCAGGTCCTTGCGCACCTTCTCTGGCAGCTCGACGATATCCTTGGCGTTCTCTTTCGGCAGGATAAAGGTGCGGATGCCCGCGCGGTGAGCCGCCAGGGTCTTCTCCTTCAGGCCGCCGATGCCAAGCACCTTGCCGCGCAGGGTCACCTCGCCGGTCATGGCCACATCGCGGCGCACCGGCTTGCCCGTCATAGCGCTGATCAGGGCCGTGGTCAGGGTGATCCCGGCCGAGGGGCCATCCTTAGGCACCGCGCCCTCGGGGATGTGGACGTGAATGTTGTGCTCCTCGAAGTAGTTCGGGTCGATGCCCAGCTCGCTCGAGCGGTAGCGCACATAGCTCATGGCCGCCTGGGCGCTCTCTTTCATCACCTCGCCAAGCTGGCCCGTCAGCTGCAGGCCGCCCTTACCCTTCACCGGCAGCACCTCGATGCTGAGGATATCGCCGCCCGTGCTGGTCCAGGCCACGCCTGTCGCCACCCCGATCTCATCCCGCTCCTCGGCCAGCCCGAAGGTGAAGCGCTCGGGGCCGAGGTAGATCGCCACATCGTTCTCATCGATCGTATACGTGCTCGCCCCGCCCTCGGCGCCCGGCTCGCTGGCCGAGGCCACCTTGCGGGCCACCTTGCGGCAGAGGCTGGCGAGCTCGCGCTCGAGGTTGCGCACGCCCGCCTCGCGGGTATACTCGCGAATGAGCTTGACCACCGCGCCATCGCTGATCGTCAGCTGCTCGGCGGCGAGGCCGTGAAACTCGCGCTGCTTGGGGATAAGGAAGCCCTTCGCGATCTCGAGCTTCTCGTCCTCGGTGTAGCCGCCGATCTCGATAATCTCCATGCGGTCGCGCAGCGGGCCGGGGATCGGCTCCAGCTGGTTGGCCGTCGCGATGAAGATCACCTTGCTCAGATCGAAGGGGATCTCGAGGTAGTGGTCTGAAAAGGTGCTGTTCTGCTCGGGGTCGAGCACCTCGAGCAGGGCCGAGGTGGGGTCGCCGCGGAAGTCGGTGCCGACCTTGTCGACCTCGTCGAGCACATAGACCGGGCTGTTCGACTTGACCGACTTGATGCCCTGGAGCACCCGGCCCGGCATCGCGCCGATATAGGTGCGCCGGTGGCCGCGGATCTCGGCCTCGTCGCGCACGCCGCCCAGGCTTGTGCGAATGAACTGGCGGCCCAGGGCCCGCGCGATACTACGCCCGAGACTCGTCTTGCCCACGCCGGGCGGGCCCACGAAGCAGAGGATCGGGCTGCGCATCTTGTTGCCGGCCAGCTTGCGCACGGCCAGGAACTCGAGGATGCGCTCCTTCACCTTCTCGAGCCCGTAGTGATCCTCGTCGAGGACCTTCTGGGCCTCAACAATGCTGATCTCGCCATGCTCCTCCTCGCCCCAGGGCAAGTTGGTCAGCCAGTCGAGGTAGGTGCGGATGACCCCGGCCTCGGGGCTATTCATACCCTGCTGGGCCAGGCGCTTGACCTCGTGGAGGGCCTGATTCTTAACGTACTCGGGCGCCTCCATCTCGCTGATCTTGCGCCGCAGCTCATCGATCGGGTCGTCCGAGTCATCATCCTCGCCCAGCTCGCGCCGGATGACCCGCATCTGTTCGCGCAGGAAGTACTCGCGCTGGCTCTGGTCCAGCACCTCTTTGGTGTCCTGCTGGATCTTCGCCCGCAGCTTCAGCAGTTCGAGCTGGCGGGCCAGGACCATATAGGCCTTGCGCAGCCGCTCGACCGGGTCGAGGGTGTTGAGCACCTCTAGCCGGTCCTTGAAGTCGAAGGCCGGGCCCCAAGTCACGATATCGGCCAGGTGGCCAGGCCGCTCGATGCGGTGCACAAACTGCACGGCCTCCTGGGGCACCTCGCCCAGGTGGTCGACAAACTCGTCCACCTGCTGCTTCACCGTGTCCATCAGGGCCGTGATCTCCATCCCGCCGGCGTCAAGGTCGAAGACGGGCGTGCAGCGCACCCGGTAGAAGGGCGTCACCTGCAGCGCGGCGTGGATGGTCGCCCGGTGCAGACCCTCCAGGATGACCCGGGCCGTCCCGTCGGGCAGCTTGGCAAACTCCTCGAGGCGGGCGATCACGCCGATTGGCGGCAGATTCTGCGCCTGGCTGCTCTTGTAGCCCTCGAGCTCAGCCTCGCGCACAAAAATGAGGAGAACCTCGCGGTCCTCGTCCCAGGCACGCTCCATGGCTCGATAGGATTTGCCCTGGGGCACCTGAAGGGGGATGGTCATGTGGGGCATGATGACCATCTCGCCGAGGACCACCAGAGGCAGACGCCGCTCAGCTGTCGGCGCCTCCTCGGCCTGGTCATCGTCCCGCGCCGCCAAGTCCAAGTTGGCGTCGGGCTCATCAGCGTAACGTCTGGTATCTTTCGTCATCAAGATTCCTCACTTAATGTCAGCAATGCTCTACAGTGTCGATCACTCATGTATCGAGAATGTATCGAGCCAGATCCGCGCGCCGTCGCGCCGACCAGCCCATGCCTTACACCCTGCATGTACGTTATACATTCCTAGGCCAGCCTGCCGTTCTCTGCCCGCTCGAGGGCGCGGACCATGCCCGCGAGCACCCGGTCGAGCAGTAGGATCAGGGCCTCTACCTCGGGCTCGAGCAGATGGGCAAGGGCCATCTGCATCTGCTCGCGCCGGGCCTGCTTGATCTCTGTGATCAGCTCGCGGCCCTGCGGCGTGACGGCCACCATCACCTGGCGCCGGTCCTTCTCGTCACGGAGGCGCTCGATCAGCTGCTTGTCGCGCAGGCGGTCGACGACGCCGGTAAGCGAGGCCGCCGACTGGTGGGTCGCCTCAGCCAGGTCCGACATCTTGCAGGCCTCGTTGGTCTGCTCGAGGTGGAGCAAGGTATAGAACTGCGGCAGCGTCATGCGAAAGCGATCCTCGTCGAGGAGCTGCATGAACTGGCGCTGGGCCAGCCAGCTGATCTGCATGATCGAGCGCTCGATCTCTTCGAGCGCGGTGCGCTCAGCTCGGGGCGGCTGCTCGCGATGCACCTGGGTCATAGGTAGTCCTGACGTTCCTCGACCCTACTGATAATCTATAACCTTGAGTATATCACTCTTTAAGCACCGCCGCAAGGGCGATCGTGACGCGGCAATACAAAATAAAACGCACGAAGGTTACGGGCTTGGGCCCGCACCCCTCGTGCGCTATCAGTCTATATTAGAGCTACTTGTCGGTCACTTCGTCGGTGACGACCTCGACCTCCTCGCCCTCCTCGATGTGCAGGTCGGCGAGTTGGCGCAGGGCCGTGAATAGCTCAACGTCGAGGATCACCCCGGTCGGATAGCCCTTCTGGGTGACAATAATGGGCTGATGGTTCGCGCGCGAGCGCTTGATCAGGGCGGCCAGCGACGAGGCCGCCTTCGAGATCGGAACCACGCCCTGCTTCAGATCGACGTCCAGCGTATACTTCTTCAGGTCAACCATAATAGCCTCCACTCAAAAAGATTCGGCGACGCGCGCGGCCGGGAGAGTCGTCTAGTGAAGAGACTGGCACGCCCATACTCGCTACGCCCCCCAAGTCTGACGCGGGACTTAAACTAACGAGCAAAGGCGGCGTTCTCGCACAGCGGGAGGCGACATTCTTTTCAGCAATGCGGACGCCGTGAGGACACACCTATATTCTACTACAAGCAGCGGATTTTGTTAATACAAAGTATATGACCTATCGGATCTATGTTTTGTAAAAGAACCCCGTTTTCGGATTGAATTCATTGAGCCATCAGGCACAAACACCCGACCTGGCTTCGGCGCGGCTACCCCGCCGAGTCAGTCCCAACTATCTCGCGCACCCGCGTGAGCAGATCGCCCAGGTTCCCGTTCTTCGAGATATAGGCGTCGAACCCCTGGGCGACAAACTCGCCGGGGCGCCGCTCGCTGCGCGCTGTGTAGGCGACGATCGGACAGGTGACACCACGGGCGCGTAGCTCGCGCAGCGTCGTGGGGCCGTCCATGCCGGCCATGCTGATGTCGAGAATGATCACATCGGGCGGCGTTGCCAGAGCTACGGCCACTGCCTCGGCGCCGCTACCCACCGACCGCACCTCGTATCCCCCGACCCGCGACAGCACGCGCTCGACCATCGAGCGAGCTGTATAGACATCGTCGACCAGCAGCACTCGCGCCATAGCCACATCCTGATCCGGCCCTCCCATAGTATTGCAAGGACCGGCAGTATAGCACAACATTACATAGTTTACTCGATCAGAGCCAGCGTCGGCGCATGGGCTTTCGGCGGAGCTTCTGCGCTAACCTGCGAGCGTGGCAAGGTGAAATAGAACGTACTGCCCTTACCCAGATCACTCTTCAGCCATATGCGCCCACCATGCAGGTCCACCAGCCAGCGGCTGATCGAGAGCCCGAGGCCAGTGCCCGTATGCTGGCGCGTATCGGCGCTCTCGACCTGCTCAAACTGGTTGAAGACACGCGACTGATCGGCGTCGGCGATGCCGATACCTGTGTCACGGACCCAGATCACCACCTCGCAGGCCTCGGCCCGCGCACCGATGGCCACCTCGCCGACGTTGGTAAACTTGCAGGCGTTCGAGACAAGGTTCAGCAGCACCTGGCGCACGCGCACCTCGTCGGCGATCACCGTGGGTATGTTGCCCTGGAATTCGCGCCGCAGCAGCACTGGCCGGTCCTTCAGGAGGCCCTGCGCCGTCCGCAGCATCTCGTCGAGGACCGGGCTCAGCGGCATCGCTATCTTGTTCAGCTCGAGGCGCCCGGCCTCTACGCGGGCCAGGTCAAGGATATCGTTGATCAGACCCAGCAGGTGCTGCCCGCTGCGCCGGATCTCGCTCAGGTCGCCCAGGAATGCCGGGGGCAGGGGCGTGTCGCCATACACCTCGGGGTGGTCCACCATCGCCGAGCTGAAGCCGATGATGATATTGAGCGGCGTGCGCAGCTCGTGGCTCATGGTGGCCATAAAGCTGGCCTTCGAACGATAGGCTGTCTCGGCCGAGGCCCGCGCGGCGGCGAGCTCGGCGCTCTGGTGCATCAGCCGGTCATTGAGCTGGTCGCGCTCGCGCAGGGTGCGCTCGAGGTCGGCCTGAGTGTGCCACAGCTGGGCCTCGCGCCGCTCGGACTTGCCCGCGGTCTCGAGGGCCCAGGCGATCGTGCCACGCACATGATGGGCGGCAACCCAGCTGAGCACACCCACGCCGATGATCAGCAGCGCCATGCTTAGGCCGAAACCCAGCATCAGCTCGAGCGCAAGCCGCGCCTGGCCGACCAGCCCTGGCGCAAACAGCAGCACCGCCAGCACAAGCAGCGCGTGCAAGGCGACCCTCAGGCTTGCCGCCGAGCCCACGAGCAGCCCGGCGGCGACCACGCCAAGCGCCGAGAGATAGGGCACCGGGTTAGATATGAAGCCGAGCGAGGCCACGCTGAACAAGGGCAGCAGAGCAAGGCCGTACGACACCACAGCTCCTGCGGCCCGCAGACGCCTGCGCCGCAGCAGCTCGGCGCCAGCCCAGACCACCAGCACCAGCCCGGCGGCGATCAGATAGAGCCAGATGTCGGCCCGGTACCGCACCAGCAAGAGTATGCCAAAGGTGAAGGTCGCCAACATCGTCAGGGCCAGCAGCAGCGGTGGGAGTAGCTCTGAGGCAAGGCTCTCGTCAGGCAGCGCTCGAGTAGGGTGCATACCACCGTCCGTCATCCATCGTCGCACCGTTCAGGGGTGGGGCCCATCTCTGACACCACTCGCCCATCCTATGGCGCTAGCGGGCCCCCTGTCAAGTGGCATAGCTTGCAGTTGGGTGAAACTTGCCCGGTCAGAAATAACGGCTCAGATTCTCGAAGATCTGGGCGATGTCGCCGGTGTCTCCCTTGACCACCATGGTGCGCGAGAAGTCGGCGATGGCCTCGACAATAGTCACGTCGGCGTCGGCGCCGTAGGCCACGGGGAAGATGCTGATCCCCGACTCGTCAAAGCTGGCGCGGAGCTGGTCGAGCGTGGCCGAGCTCGAATTGTCGGCGCCGTCCGAGAGCAAGACAATCGCGCTGATACGGTCGTCCTCACTAGGCGGCAGCGCCTCGATCTCGCGCCGTGCCAGATCAAGGGCGTCGAACACCGCCGTCTTGCCGCGGGCCCGCATCGAGCCCACCGCGTCCTGGATCTGGTCGCGGTTCTCTTGCAGGGGCGCCAGGGGCGTCACGACCCGGGCCTCCGAGTCGAAGGTGATCAGGCCGACCCGGTCCTCGGGCAGGATGCGCATCAGGAAGGTTGCCAGGCCCGCCTGGACAAGCGACAGCTTCTCGCCCTCCATCGAGCCCGAGGTGTCGACCACGAGCATAATATCGGCCCGCTTGCGGTTGACCGACCAGGCGTTCTTGGCGGCCACGATCACCTCAGCCGTAGGCACCTCGAGGATGGTCTGCACGCCGGTGGGGTCGACCCCATAGGCCGCGCTGATCGGGTCGGCCAGGGGCACATTGATATTAGCCGGGCGGAAGCCGAAGCCCATCGCCGAGCGCTGGGCCTCATCGCCGAGCAGGAATTTGTAGAACAGGTCCGCCGCCTGCCGCTCCTCCGCGCTGGCGCTGCTCAGCACGATGAATGGGTCATCGTGCCAGAAGGTGCCCTCTTTCGGATAGATCGCGACCAGCGGCGTGGCGGGCGGGTCGACCTTGTTGAAGTCGATCAGCGTG
>JAAXUL010001631.1 GCA_013336035.1 Chloroflexales bacterium | reverse complement strand
CTCAGGATCACGCCGGCGAGGGCCAGGGACAGGGACGCGAGGGCGGGGGCAAGGCGTCTCACCGGCGGATCCCGGAGACCAGCTCCTGGCGGCGATAGCGGCAGTGGTCGCAGTAGGCGACCCTGTAGCCGGCCACGGTGGCCCGCTGCAGGGTGCCGCCGCAGTTGGGGCAGGTGGTCGAGAGGACGCTGCCGGAGCCGGCGACGACCGGCGCGGCCCGGGGCGGCGGGGGCGCGGCGGGCACGGCGGGCTGCACAGGCGCGGTCGCCTCCTGAGGCGGGAAGGCGGGGGCCTCGCCGGGGTGGGCGCCGGGGCCCTGGAAGCCCCACAGCTCGCAGAGGCGCTCGACGAGGATGGCGTAGTCGATGGCCCCGCGCGAGCGCGGGTCGTACTCGTAGATCGAGCGGCCCGCGGCCGACGACTCGGACAGGCGGACGTTGACCCGGATAGGGGGCGAGACGAGGGCGCCGTAGCTCGCGCGCAGCTGATCGAGCAGCTCGACCGACTGGCGCGTGCGCGGGTCGAAGAGGGTCGGCACGATCGCGCGCAGGCTGCCGGTGCCGCCCTTGACCCGGGCGACCTGGGCGATCAGCATCTCGAGGCCTTTGAGCGAGAAGGGCTCGACGGTGGTGGGCACGACGATATCGCTGGCGGCGTGGAGCGCGTTCAGGTTCAGCACGGTGAGCGAGCCGCCGCAGTCGATCACGATAAAGTCGTAGCTGCTTCGGACCGGCCGGATCGCCTGCTCAAGCACGCGCGGCCAGTCGGGGCGGCGAGCGATCGTGGGCTGGGCGCTGAGCAGCGACTCGTCGGCGGCGAGCAGGTCAAGGTTGGGGCGGGCGGGGGTGATGCAGTCGGCGATGCGGGCGCCGTCGACCAGCACTTCGTACAGGGTGCGCCGCGGCCTGAGCCCGAGGGCCATGGCCAGGTTGCCCTGCGCGTCGACGTCGATCAGCAGCACGCGGGCGCCCTTCAGGGCCATGCCCGCACTGAGATTGACCACTGTGGTGGTCTTGCCGATCCCGCCCTTTAGATTGGTGACGGCGACGATACGGCCCATAGCCGATTGGTGGCCATAATTGAAGATATGAGAATGTATGCCAGTGTAGACTAACGGCGCGGGTGTGTCAACTATAGCGCACCCTGTTGGCCCGCTACGGCCCACGAGCGGCGCGTCGGGCCATGTTGAGCAGTACACTTATGCCGACCAGCACGAGGACGCCCGGCCACCAGAGGCGCGGCACCATGAACAGAAACGCGATGCCGAAGAGCCAGAGCACGCTATTCAGGCCGTTGAAGTAGCGCCCGCGCATAGCCTCGCTGGCGAAGGCGGTCAGCCCGGCGATGATCAGGATGCCGGGCCAGAAGGGCAGCTTGAGCAGCAGCAGGGCGCCCAGCCCGATCAGGAAGATCGCGCCGCTGGCGCCCTCCCAGCCGTGGCGCCGGTAGTGCTGGCGGCGGGTATACTGTGGCGGGGCCGCGGGGCGCGTCAGGCCGCGCGGCGCGCCGAGGTCGGGCGCGG
>JAAXUL010000872.1 GCA_013336035.1 Chloroflexales bacterium | reverse complement strand
ACGAGGGCATGCGCGGCATCGCCGACGGCTCGGGCTTCAGCCTGGGCGAGATCGCGGCGCTCAATGTGCGCTACGAGCTGTTCTACGACGAGTTTGCCGAGCGGCCGGTGCCCGACGGCTGTACGGCCTTCGCCCTGCTGCCCGAGGCCACCGCCGCGGGCCGCCTGCTGCTCGGCGAAAACTGGGACTGGATCGCCGGCGTGCGCGGCGCCGTGCTCCACACCCGCGAGCCCGACGGCCTGCGGACCCTGGCCTTCACCGAGGCCGGCATCTTCGGCGGCAAGATCGGCCTCAACAGCGCCGGCCTGGGCCTGCTGATCAACGGCCTGACCAGCCGCGACGACGACTGGTCGCGCCTGCGCCGACCCTTCCACGCCCGCTGCTACGAGATCCTGCGCAGCCGCGACCTCGAGGCGGCGGCTCGTATCGTCACCGGCGAGGGCCGCTCGTGCTCGGCCAACTTCCTGATCGCCCAGACGCCCGACCATGTCCTCAACATCGAGACCTCGCCCGAGCAGGTGGGCCTGAGCCGCTGCGCCGGCGGCTGCATGGTCCACGCGAACCACTTCGTGGACCCCGCGGCCCTCGGCGTCGCCGAGCGCAACATCGAGAACAACCCCCACTCGACGTGGCGCCACGCCCGCCTCGAGGCCCTGCTGCGGGCGCGCCGGCCCCTGGCCCTGGCCGATGTGCAGGCCGCCCTGCGCGACCACGAGGGCCACCCGTACTCGGTCTGCTTCCACATCGACCCGGCCGAGCCGCCCGAAGAGCACTACGAGAGCGTCAGCTCGGCGATCATCGACCTGGCCGCCGGGGCGCTCTACGTCACCGACGGGCCGCCGTGCCAGGCCGAGTATATACGCTACACGCTTGGCTGACGGGCCTCAGCCTGAGGGCCGATGCGCGCGCCGGCGCGGCCCGCTACACTGCTCGGCAGAAGCCGTCTCCAGACACACTCACAAGGAGGTCGTATGACGAACGCCACTGTCTGCACCCTGACCAGCCCCGAGTGTGTCCGCGCGCTCCGCTAGACGCAACCCCTCGAAAGCCTGAGCCAGACGTGGGCCCGCCGCGCTACAGCGTGGCGTCGTCCGCGCGCCTCATGCTCCTCGACTGCGCGGCGGCCGTGGGACCCTCGGGGTCCCCGGCCGCCAATTGATTCTTCACGCAGTCTTCGAGGAGCGTATGGATCGCTATACCATCGTCGGTGGGAAGTACGTCGAGCGAGACGAGGACGAGGCGCCGGCCTACGGGACGCGGCGCAAAGAGCGCAAGCAGCCGAAGGCGGCCGCGCGCGAGGGCGTGGCGAAGCAGAGCTTCGAGTCGAACGCCGACGTGCAGCGCTGGCTGAGCGAGACCAGCGAGGCCGAGGGCGCCAAAGAGCCCTTCGCGCCCGAGGCCCTGGTGGGCCGGCGCGACGGCGCCTGGGTCCTCTCATCGCTCAGCCACTTCTACGAGCAGGACCTGATCGCCGACGTGCTGCGCGAGGTGAAGAGCGGCAAAGAGGCCACGGTCTTCTGCTGCGCGGGCGGCCCGTCGGCCGAGGGCCTGCTGCTCGCCGCCAAGATCTACCGGCCGCGCATGTTCCGCAGCCTGAGCAACGACGCCCAGTACCGCGAGGGTCGGGTGGTGCGCAACGAGTCGGGCAAGCAGGTCAAGCTGACCGGCAAGGGCGTGCCCGGGCGCGCCAGCGCGAAGGGCCGCGCCTTCCAGGTCGCGAGCTGGATCGGCTACGAGTACGCCACCCAGGCCCTGGCCTACAGCCTGGGCGTGCCCACGCCCAGGCTCTACGCCCAGACGGGCAACGGCCTGCTGATGGAGTATCTGGGCGACGCGGAGACAGCGTCGCCGCGCCTCTGCGAGATCGACGTGGGTCGGGGCGAGGCCCAGGCCATCCTCGACATGCTGATCGAGGGCGTCCGGCTGCTGCTCGGCGGCCACCGCATCCACGGCGACCTCTCCGCCTACAACGTGCTAGTCTGGGACGGCCAGCCCTACATCATCGACTTCGCCCAGGCCGTGGACCCGCGGCAGGGCGACGACGCCCGCGCGCTGCTCGCCCGCGATGTGCAGCGGGCCGTGGCCGCCCTGGCCCCCTACGGCGCCCGCGCGGACGCCCGGGCCGTGGCCGACAACCTGTGGTGGGAGTATCTACAGGGCGGCGTTTGACGAAGGCCAGGGTCGCCCGTACCATGGCCCCGGGAAAAGCTTGGAGAGGGCCAGGCCCTCTCCAACAGTATCTGGAACACTATGTGGCTGATCGTCGGCCTGGGGAACCCGGGCGCACAGTACGCGCGCACGCGCCACAACATCGGCTTCGACGGCCTCGACGCGCTCGCCGAGCGCCACCGGCTCGAGTTTCGCGGCAAGCGGGCCAACAGCCTGATCGCCGAGGGGAGCATCGCCGGTCAGCGCGTGGCCCTGGTCAAGCCACAGACCTTTATGAACCTGAGCGGCCAGGCCGTCTCGTCGCTGCGCGGCTGGTACAAGATCGACCCGGCGAAAGATCTGCTGGTGGTCTACGACGACATGGACCTGCCGTTCGCGAAGCTGCGCTTCCGCGAGCGGGGCAGCGCGGGCACCCACAACGGCATGCGCTCGATCGTCGGCCAGCTGGGCGGCAACGAGTTCCCGCGCCTGCGCGTAGGCATCGGCCAGGCCCCCGGCAAGATGGACGCGGCGGCCTATGTGCTCAGCCGCTTCAGCAAGGAGGAGGAGGCCGAGCGGCCGCAGCTCCTCGATACGATCGCCGACGCGCTCGACCTGCTGCTGCGCGAGGGGCTCACCACGGCGATGAACCGCTACAACCCGGCCTGAGACAGAGCCTCAGGCAGCCAGGTCTAAGGCCCGCGCCTCGTGCCACACCGCCCAGGCCGGCACCTCAAGCGCCTCCTCAGGCTCATCGTCCTCGAGCATCACGGGGCCGATATTGCTGGCCCACTGGATCAGCTCGTCGATCGAGAACCAGCCCATGCGGTAGCTGTGCTGGTCGGCCGGGTTGAGCCAGAAGCGGATCTCGCCATCGATCCACTGCCAGCGCTCGAGCGAGCGCCACTCTTTGCCCTGGTCGCTGAGCGTGAGCTTCACCCGCTCGAGCAGGTCGAGCAGATCGGGCAGGCGCAGGCCGGTGGTGCGGTGGAGCCGGAGCATCTGCCTGTTGCAGGCGTCGCGAAGCTGCGCGAGCTGGTGGTAGTCGAGCTCTTCGAGATTACACATCGCCGGCCTCCTTCATCGTCCGCTCTAGCTGGGGCTATTGTGCCTCTGATCGGGCCGCCCGAGATCGCCCCTGGAGCGTAAACCTCGTTCCGCCATCTGGCCTACCGGCGACCGGGCACAAAGGATGAGCTTCCGCGGCGGCAACAGCCAGCGCCGCGCCTTGTCACGGCCGCCCTGCGCTGCTACCATAGGGGTCACATCCGCCACCTATCTGGAGCAGATCAGCCATGCCGGCAGCGACACTCGAGATCGCCATCAGCCAGACCTCAGGCGGGGGGGTGGCCGCCAGCGCTCGTTTCGCGGCCGACGAGAGCGCCGCCGGCCCTGCCGTCCTCGCCGCGCCCGCGCCCGTCGCCCTCGATCGTGCCGCCCTGCTCGCCGCCGAGGGCGACCCCGAGGCCTACGGCCGCCTGCTCTCCGCGCAGCTCTTCTCTAGCCCCGGGTTGCGCCAGGCGTGGGCGCGCGCCCGCGCCGCGCAGGAGCGCGACGGCTCGCCCTTGCGCGTGCGCATCGGCCTCGACCAGGTCCTCGACGAGCTGCACGCCCTGCGCTGGGAGACGCTGCGCGACCCTGACGCGGATGGGCCCCTGGCCCTGGATGAGCGCGTGACCCTGGCGGCGCTGATCGCGCGGGCCAGGG
>JAAXUL010001630.1 GCA_013336035.1 Chloroflexales bacterium | reverse complement strand
TCGCCGCCGCGCGCCGCGATCTACCTTGGCGGGATAGCCGGGGCCGTGCTGACACTGGCCTCGCCGCAGTTCGGCATGCTCGCGCTCTCGAGCCTGATGATCGCCCAGTGGCCGGGGCAGGTGCTCAAGCTCGGCGCGGCCGGCGTGGTCGGCGCGACGCTCCTGTGGGCCCTCGCCAGGCGACGCCGGCTCATCCCGCGCGACGAGGTGCTGCTCGTGCTCGCGCCGCTGATCCTGCTGATCTGGCTCTCGGCGCTCAGCGTGGGAGACCCGAGCGCTGTCCGCGTCGCGACCTCGTGGACCGGCTACGCCCTATACTACTGGGCGGCCTCGACCCTGGCAACCGACGAGCGGGCGCCGCGCCGCCTGGCCATGGTCTTTCTCATCTCCGGCGTGGTTACGGCTCTGATCGGGCTGGTACAGTACAAGCTTCACTTCACCTGGATCATCACCGCCTACACCCAATCCGACCCGTTCCTCTACCTGGGCAGCAACGACTTCCGCGATCTGCAGATCTGGGACGGCAGCTTCCGGATCGACAGCGTCACTGGCTCGGAGAACTACATGGGCGTGGCGATGCAGCTGCCGATCGCCTTCGCCTGCTACTGGCTGATCCGACGCCGATCTCTGGCCGGGCGCGTCGTGGGCCTGGCGATGCTCGCCGTGCTGGCGGCCGCGCTGCTGCTAAGCCTGACCCGCGGCGCCATCCTCATCACCGCTGTGGTGGTCGTGCCGATGCTGGCGGCCAAGTTCGGCTGGCGACGCTCGCTGCCCTACCTGCTGGTAGGCGCGGCCATTATGGCGATCACCTTCGCCAGCATCGGGCAGTTTCGCGCCCGCGCGGCCGCCACCGTAGATCAGGTGCTCCACGTCAGCCCGATGACCTCCGGCGGCTTCCGGATCTCCATCGTGCCGGTCGGGCTCGCGATCATCCGCGACCACTTCTGGACCGGGGTGGGGCTCGAGCAGCACCGCTGGGCCATCCGCCGCTACGCGCCCTCTGACCTGGTGAGCCCGGTGGAGAGCGCCCAGCTGCAGCTTCACAACGCCTACCTGTGGATAGCCGCGGAGCTCGGCATCTTTGGCCTGCTGCTAGTGGGCGCGCTGCTGGCGCTGGTGTGGCGGCGGCTGCGCAGGCTGCAGGCCTACTACCGCGGCAGCGGCCAGCGAGCGCTCGAAGACCTGGCGCACGCCGCCGAGGTCGCCTGGGTCGCGCTCATCTTCGACATGGCATTCTACCCGGTGGTCGACACTATCTTCCGCTACCACTGGGTGCTGCTGGCTGTGGTCGCCGGGCTGACCCGGGTGGCGCTCGACCAGGGCGCGGCGCCGCCGCGCGAGAGGGGCATCGATGCCGCAGCCCGACCACGCTGATCGCCGGCGCGCCGGGGCGGCGCCCCAGCTCGCCGTCGCATGGGCGACCGCGCTGGCCTTCGGGTCACGGCTGGTAGGGCAGCTCGCCGGCTTCGCGGCCGCGATCCTGGTCGCGCGCGGCCTGGGGCCGGCGGCGTTCGGCCTGTACGC
>JAAXUL010000195.1 GCA_013336035.1 Chloroflexales bacterium | reverse complement strand
CGCCAGGCTCATCGATGGTGAGGCCTTGCCAGGCCGCGCCGTGCGACCAGAGGATCAGCGCATAGCGGCGGGCCGGATAGTGGGTGACGCCCCAGGTGAGGAAGTCGGCCAGCGTGTTCGGGTCGCCCGTGCTGACCTCGCCCAGGTCCTGCACGGCCGCCGCGGCATCCGGCTCCATGCCCGGTTGGATGAGAAAGCGCCGGGTGCCCACCCAGTCGCCGGCCGTCGTGTCGTCCCAGAGGTTTTCCGAGGCGGTCCGGTCGAGCTGCGCGACGATCGCGACCTGGGCCGACGAGCCGACCCGGGCCATGTGGCGCAGATCGTTGAGCGCCATGGACTCCAGGTTATTGTCGCCATCCATGTAGACCAGCACGGTCCAATCAGCGACGCGGGCCGGCGGAGCGGGAGCCGGAGCGGCCCCCTTCGCGATCAGGATGGCGGCGCCGAGCGCCAGGGCCAGGATCAGCGCCCCGCCGATCATCCAGACCGTGCCGAAGATGGGCCGCACCTGACGGCTCGGCTCAGACAGATGCACCTGCCACGAAGCGGCAGGCAGCACGCGAAATGGCTGAGGCAACGCAACCTCCTGTTCGCCGCATAGACGTGGGTACACACAGCATGTCGTCGTCGGCGACCATAAGGTTACGGGACAGTGCGGGAACAGGCCGGCGACACCAGATGCGCCAAGCATACGGGGCCGTTCTTAAAATCGTGTTGGAAGGCTCCCCAAAAACTCCAAGCGCGTTCTGAGCCAGCGCCCCCATAGCTCACCGTCTCCGCTCCCTCCCTGAGGCACGACAGCACGTGTGATGAGTTCCGCTCGCCGGAGCCGTCAAGCGCGTCGAGCCACGGGTGGAAGATGTGCTCACAGTGGCTGGTGCCACACTCACAGAGCAAAGGAGCGGTCAATAGTACTGTGCATTTCTTACCACAGCTACAGCCGTGAGTCACCATCGTCGCGGCGAAGGGCTCACCGCCGGTGAGGCAAGGATCGGGAATGCGCCTGCCTGTTGAAAAAGTCGCCAGAAGCCCGAAATAGACTTGTGATAGAAGGCACGATCGCATTCTGATGCAGCGTCGATTCCTGATTTTGCGCGGCCCAAGGCTGAAAAGCAGCCCAACAAGGACTTTATCAACAGGCTGGCGCGTTGAACGAAGCGCTTCGCGCAGAGGGCTCCTGCGACGTCGGGCGCTCCTTTTCGGGAACGCCCGCTTTGCTAGCGCGCTCTTCGCGGGGATGCGGGGGATGGGCCGGCTCTGGCAGGCTGCCAGGCACGGTATACCGGAGCAGATTTGGCCGCCAGGCCGGAATAACGAAGCGCCCCGACGACGGGGCGCGCCCTGCTCACTCGGCTTGGTCCCTCCGTGTATCGGTCGCGCGTGTGTTGTCCTGACACATGTGTTTACAACATGCTGTCGTTTATGCCTTAGTTATGGCATGAAAAGGGGGCCTGTGTTACAATAGCGTCGGTGTCCGCCCCCAGATGAGGAGCCCCCCGATGGCGATTGCTGAGCCGCCCTCACCGGCAGCCCCGGATGGCCACGAGCATGGCGCGGGCCCGCCCCTGCGCCTGCGGCGTGCGGCCCTGGTCGAGACCCTGGCCACGCTTGTGGCCAGCGCCGACCTGCCCGGCCTGCGCGCCCACCTCGACGCCCTGCGCCACGCCATCGCCCCAGGCGGCCCCCTCTGGGCCGGCCCCGCCGACGAGGCGGTGATCTTCCCCGAGGATCTGCTGCTGGCCGAGCTCGACCAGATCGGCGCCGCCCTGACCCTCGAGCGGGCGCGCTACTACGCCGAGCGCCTGAGTAAGGCGGCCCGCGGCGAGCGCACCGCGGCGATCAACGAGATCGACCTCAACCGGTGGAAGGCCTACGACGACATCCTCACCGACAGCCTCTGGCTGATCGAGCACCGCGACAGCAGCGGCGCGCACAGCGCCGACTACTGGGGCAACTTCATCCCCCAGATCCCGAACCAGCTGATGCGGCGCTATACCCGGCGCGGCGACTGGGTGATCGACCCCTTTGCCGGCTCGGGCACCACCCTGATCGAGGGCCAGCGCCTTGGCCGCAACACCCTCGGCGTCGAGCTGCAAGCCCACATCGCCGAGCGCGCCCGCGCCCTCGTGCAGAGCGAGCCCAACCGCCACGGGGCCGTCTGCCACGTCGTCGCCGCCGACAGCGCCGAGGCCGACTTCCGGACCCTGCTCACCGAGCGGGGCGTCGCCTCGGCCCAGCTCGCCCTGCTCCACCCGCCCTACCACGACATCATCCGCTTCAGCGACGACCCGCGCGACCTCTCGAACGCCGCCTCGGTCGAGAGCTTCCTGTCAGGCCTTGGGCGCGTGGTGGCCAACGTCGCCGCCGCCCTCGACCGCGGGCGCTACCTGGCCCTCGTGATCGGCGACAAGTATGTCCGCGGCGAGTGGGTGCCCCTCGGCTTCAGGGCCATGCAGGTGGTGCAAGAGCAGGGCTTCCTGCTCAAGAGCATTGTGGTCAAGGATATTCACGGCACCGCCGGCAAGCGCAGCCAGAAGGAGCTCTGGCGCTACCGCGCCCTCGTGGGCGGCTTCTATGTCTTCCGCCACGAATACGTCTTTGTGTTCAGGAAGCGGTAGGGTTGGGCGGCCGGCGCCACTATTGCTCCCACGGCGCCAGCCCCATAAACAGCTCGACCGCCCGCGGGTCGAAGTGGCTGCCCGCGCCGCCCCTGATGATCGCCAGGGCCTCGTCCTGCGCGAGCGCCTTGCGGTAGGGCCGGTCGCTCGTCACGGCGTCCCAGACATCGATCACGGCGAAAAGGCGTGCTGACACGGGGATCTCCTCGCCGCGCAGGCCACGCGGGTAGCCCGCGCCATCCCAGCGCTCGTGGTGACACCAGGGGATCTCGAGGGCCGGGCCGAGGAAGCTGATCGGGCTCAGCATCTCGTAGGCGTAGGTCGGGTGCCGGCGCATCACCGCCCACTCCTCGTCGGTGAGCGGCCCCGGCTTGCGCAGGATGCTGTCGGGCACGCCCATCTTGCCGATGTCGTGGAGCAGGGCGCCGCGCCTGATGTGGGCCAGCTGGCCATTGTTGACCCCGTAGGCTTTGACCATGCGCATGGTCAGGTCGGTCACGCGCCGCGCGTGGTCCTCGGTCTCGTGGTCGCGCAGCTCGAGCGCCCGGGCCCAGCCCTCGAGGGTGCTGTCGTAGGTTGCCTCGAGGCCGGCGTTGGCCCGCCGCAGCTCGTACATCAGCCGCTGCTGGCGGGTCTGGCTGTAGCACTTCTCGAGCACCAGGGGCAGATGGGCCAGGTAGCCCGGGTGGCGCACGATATAGTCGGCCGCGCCCAGGCGCATCGCCTGGAGCGCCAGCTCGGCGGCGCTCTGGTCGGCCAGCAGCACCACCGGCACGGCGGCCCCTAGCTCGTAGCGCACGTGCTTCAGGGTCGCGAGGCCCTGGAGGGCCGAGCCGCTGTCGCCGACGAGCACCACATCGTAGATCTCTTCGCCGCCGCGCAGCCCGGGTATCAGAGCCCGCGGGTCGGCGGCGAGCTCGATCACGATATGGGGGGCGTAGCGGTCGAGGTGGCGGCGGATGCGCTCGTGCTCGTTCAGGCTGAGGCCGATGGCGGCAACGCGCAGCCGCACGGCCAGCTGGGCCCGCAGCAGCTGGCTGCGGGCCAGGGCGTCAGCCAGCGTCGCGGGCAGGTGGTCCAGGTAGGCGGCGCGCTTGATCACGAAGTCATCGGCCCCGGCCCGCAAGGCCGCCACCGCGGCCTCCTCCTCGTCGAGGCCCGTGATCATCACGACCGCGAGGGGGAGGTTCTGGGCTCGTATGTGGTCGAGGATGCGCATCCCGTCGCCGTCGGGCAGGTTGATGTCTGACAGCACCAGGTCGTAATCTGGCTGCGCCAGACAGGCCATGGCGTCATGCCAGGTGCCAACGACCGTGAGCTTGATCGGCTCACTGCTCCGCTGTAGGCTTCGGCGGGTCAGGTCTGCGTCAAGCGCATTGTCTTCCACATAGAGGACGCGCATAGTGATTCCTCTGGGTCCCGTCACGGCTGCGGCGCGTGGTTGAGCGCCAGCCAGTAGAGATCAATCTGGACCACCACCTCGACAAATTTCTCGAAGTTCACCGGCTTGATAATATACGAGTTCGCGCCGAGCTTGTAGGCTGTCTGCACGTCGGCGTCCTCGGTCGAGGTAGTGAGGACCACCACCGGCACCGTGCCCAGGTCGGGGTGGGCCCTGAGGCGCCGCAGCACCTCTAGGCCGTCCAGCTTCGGCAGCTTCAGATCGAGGAGCACTACCGCGGGCGGTGGCTGGTCAGGAGGCCAGCTCTCGAACCTGGCGACGGCCTCGGCGCCATCGCGGGCGACGATCAGCGGGTTGGCGAGGTGGCGCCGGACGAAGGCCCGTCTGGTCAGGTCGAGGTCCATCGGGTTATCTTCGATGAGCATGATCGGGCGGATCATAGGGCCTCCTGTGGTGCGAGAGGCAGGCGGAGGAAGAAGGTCGCACCGGCGCCCGGCGCGCTCTCGGCCCAGACGGTGCCGCCCATGCGCTCGACGGCCTTGCGCACGATCGCCAGCCCGATGCCCGTGCCCGGGTACTCTTCGGCCCGGTGCAGGCGCTGGAACAGCTCGAAGATGCGGTCATGGTACTCCATCGCGAAGCCGGCCCCGTTGTCGCGCACCCAGATCAGGCAGGTGTCGCCGTGGCGCTCGCCGCCGAGCACGATCTGCGGCGACGCCACCCCGCAGCTGAACTTGATCGCGTTCTCGATCAAGTTGCGCAGGGCCTGGGCCATGCCCTCCTCCTCTGCCCTCACGGCCAGATCGGGCAGCTCGATCCGCACGTCTACCGCGGCCTCGGCGAGGGTCTCGCCGTACTCGGCGACGATCAACCCGGCCAGCGGGCGCAGGGCGACCGAGCCAATGCGCAGGGCGCGCCGCTCGACGCGCGAGTAGGCCAGCAGATCGTCGATCAGCTCGCCCATGTTGGCCGTCGCCTTGCGGATCATCGCGAGAAAGTGGGCCCCGTCGCCCTCGAGCCGATCGGCGTACTCCTCGAACAGCAGGCGGCTGTAGCCGTCGAGCCCGCGCAGGGGCGCCTTCAGGTCGTGCGAGACCGAGTAGGCGAAGACCTCGAGCTCGCGGTTCTTTGCGGCCAGCTCGGCGGTGCGCTCGGCCACCCGCCGCTCGAGCTCGACGTTCAGCTCGCGGATCGCCGTCTCGCGCCGCAGCCGCTCGGTCACGTCCTGGGCCATCCCCAGCGTGCCGATAAAGACGCCCTCGACGTCGAAGAGGGACGTGTTGTGCCACTCGCAGACGATCTGCCGGCCATCCCTGGTGCGATGCTCTCTGACGCCGCTGGTGGTGCTGCTTTGATCGCGCAGCTGGTGCTGGAGCGACTCGGTAGAGATGCGATCCCCGCCCAAGATGGTGTCGGCGAGCGAGCGGCCGACGACCTCGGTGGCGTTCCAGCCGAAGAGCCGCACGGCCGCGGGGTTCCAGTAGGTCACGATCAGATCGGGGTCGCTCATCGCGACGGCGATGGGTGTCCGGTCAAGCACCAGCTGAAGGCGCAGCTCGTCGGCACGGGCCAGGGCGATGCTGCGCTCCCACCCGGCGCGGTAGCGGTCGAGCAGCACCGCCAGCATCCCGGCGACAATCGCAAAGGCGACCACGGCCTCGGCCCCGGCCCGCGATGGGCCTCGCAGCACAAAGATCGCTGTCACCAGGCCGATGCACAGGCCCGTGACCAGCAGCATCGCCCATCGCCGCAGCAGCAGCCCGGCCATGGCAATAGGCACGATGTAGGCGATGGTGACGGTGCCATACACAGAGAGGTGCTCGGAGGCGACGGCCAGGGTGGCGCTGCCCAGGGTGAGGCCGATCGTCGCGGTGATCGCCGTGCGGAGCCGCCCGAGGCGCAGCATCAGCAGGGTGGCCAGAATTGCGGCCACAGTCAGCACGTTGGCGCCGCCCATCCTGGCCGGGTCGAGCGCCCGCGCCAGGACGCCGAGGGTGCCAAGGAGCAGGTAGGCGACCAGGAGCACCAGCAGGATATTCTGGAGCACCAGGGCCTGGTGGCGCTGGCCGGGATCGGCGATCGGCAGGTCGTTCAGCCAGGCCGGGAAGCGCGGCAGCATGAGCAGCCTCCGCGGGGAAGGTCAGGTTAGGATGATGACGGCCTTGCGAAGGCGGCGCTGATCAGAGCGGGCAGCAGGACCCCCGATCGCGCGTTGAGATAGTAGGTGCGCGGCCCGACGCTGCCGGTCACATCGAGGTTTATCACGGCCACTGTCGCGCCCTGATCGTAGGCGACGCGCGGCAGCGAGGCGGCGGGCTCGACCACCCCCGAGGTGCCCACCGAGAGGAAGAGATCACATGTCATCGCCGCATCCCAGGCTCGCTCGAGGGCCGCGGGGGGGAGCGCCTCGCCGAACCAGACCACATCAGGCCGCAAGGGGGCGCCACAGCTGGGGCAGGGCGGCGGCGCGACCTCACCCTCGGCCCAGCTGGCGTAGATGGTGCCCTCGACAGAGCAGCGGGCCCGCGTGAGGTTGCCGTGCAGCTCGATCGGGTCGGCGCTGCCGGCCCGCCGATGCAGCCCGTCGACGTTCTGGGTGATCAGGGTGAGGCGCGGGGCGTGGCGCTCGAGCTCGGCCAGGGCGATGTGGCCCGGGTTGGGCTGCGCGGCGACCACCATCTGGCGGCGCCAGGCGTACCACTCCCATACGAGGCGCGGGTTGCGGCGAAAGGCGTCGGGGCTGGCCAGATCCTCGGGGCTGTACTGAGCCCAGAGGCCCGTCTGGGCCTCGCGAAAGGTGGGGATGCCGCTCTCGGCCGAGACGCCGGCGCCTGTGAGGACGGCCACGTGACGAGCCGCGCGCAGGGCTGTGATCAGGCCGCTGGGGATGTCGTGTGCATTGGCCATGCCGCTTGGGTGTCCGGCCCAGTCTGGGCCGGGATCTGACGGTCTCTGCCTGCTGAGAGCGCTGCTGCACTACATGATGTGATGATCGAAGATACTGCCCCACTTGTCAAGGGGCTTTCCGGCACAGTAAAGTCACGTCAACGTCGCGACAGCAGCGAGCGCCTCAGCTCGGCCTGAAGACCAGCTCGAAGCGCCGGGTGTAGGCGTCGATGAACTGGATATGCCAGATACCACAGGTGGGGGCTGGGTTGCCGCCCTGGTAGACGTGCCGGCTAAGGTCGATCTTGTCCCTGCTCAGCTCGAGCAGAGCGGCGCGGATCGGCGAGCCGTGGGCGACCACCGCGACCCGGGTGTGGGGCGAGTCGTGCAGGGCGGCGAGCAGGTCGGCGATGCGCGCGCGCACCTGCTCGAAGCTCTCGCTGGGGCCGTGCTCCTGGACCACGCTGGTGAAGGTGGCCGCGAGGCCGAGCCGCTCGACCAGCACCTCGGCCGTCTGGGTGGCGCGGGCGAAGGGGGAGGCAAGCAGGTGAGTGATGCCCTTGTCGCTGAGGAAGGTCGTGGCCTCGGCGGCCTCGGCGCGCCCGCGCTCGGACAGCTCGGGGCCTGGGGGGACGTTGTAGGCGATGGCCGGGTTGTAGGCGGGCTGACCGTGGCGGATCAGGTATAGGTCAGTGAGCACGCAGGCTCCTTGAAATGCATTGTCAATTCTGGCCAAGGGTAGCACACGGGGTGGGGGTATGTCAATGCGGTTTGACGCGCCCTGAAGCAACACGTACAATGTCATTGGCGTCGAACTGGTTAGCTGTCTGGTCCGACGGGTCAGGCCCGGCACGGGGCCCACCCGTTCGGCTCTGGCCACGCTCCTTGTTCCTTTTTTCTTACGAGTAGCTAGGAAAGCTGCTAGTAAAGGTTACGAGCGCATGCGTCTCATCCTCTATCTAGGGAAGGGTGGTGTCGGCAAAACGACGACCGCCGCCGCCACGGCAGTGCGGGCGGCCGAGCTTGGCTACCGCACCCTGGTAGTCAGCACCGACGTTGCCCATAGTCTGGCTGACGCCCTCGACACGCCCCTCGGCTCGCTGCCCACGCAGCTCAGTGATCGCCTCTGGGGCCAGGAGGTCAACGTCCTCGACGAGGTCCGCGAGCACTGGGGCGAGCTGCGCACCTACCTCTCGACCCTGCTGCGCCGCAAGGGCGTTGACGAGGTCGCCGCCGAGGAGCTGGCGATCATCCCCGGTATGGAGGAGGTCGTCAGCCTGCTCCATATTCGCCGCCAGGCCAAGACCGGCGAGTTCGACGTGGTGATCGTCGATGCGGCCCCCACCGGCGAGACGGTGCGCCTGCTCACCATGCCCGAGACCTTCACCTGGTACGCCACCCGGGTAATGGACTGGGAGCCCACGACCCTTAAGGCGGCTCGCCCACTGGTCAAGCAGCTCATCCCGGTGACCGATATGTTCGCGACCCTCGAGCGCCTGAACAAGGGCGTCGCGGCCCTGCGCGAGACCCTGATCGACCCCGAGGTCAGCTCGTACCGCCTGGTGGTCAACCCCGAGCGTATGGTGATCAAGGAGGCCCAGCGCGCCGCCACCTACCTGGCCCTCTTCGGCTACCCGGTCGACGGCGTGATCCTCAATCGCGTGCTGCCGGTCGAGCAGGCCGAGGGCGCCTTTATGAAGGAGCTGGCCCGTATCCAGCAGGGCTACCGCACCCTGGCCTACGATATCTTCGCGCCCCTGCCGATCTGGGAGGGCCCCCACTACGCCCGCGACCTGGCCGGCGTCAAGGACCTCTCGGAGGTCGGGCATCGCCTCTTCGGCGATGTCGACCCGGTCAAGGTCCAGTTCCGCGGCAAGACCCAGGAGATCATCAAGGACGGCGACGAGTATGTCATGAAGCTGCCGCTGCCCCACGTCGAGATCGGTAAGGTCTCGATGACCAAGCGGGGCGACGAGCTGTTTATCGAGATCGGCAACTTCCGCCGCGACCTGATCTTGCCCATGACCCTGGCCGAGCGGCCGGCCACCCGCGCCACCTTCCGCAATGGCGTGCTCGAGGTCCGCTTCGGCCCGCCCGAGACGCTCTCGCTCGAGACGACCACGAACGGTGCATAGGCTCGCGCCCCACCCATCGCCCCCCTCTTCTCGCCTGAGGAGAGGGGGGCTTCGTATCTGGCTATGATAGCGAAAGGCAGTGACGCCATGGGCAACGAGATCGCCGTGATCGGCGTGCCGATCGACCTGGGGGCCGGGCGGCGCGGCGTGGATATGGGGCCGAGCGCTATGCGCTACACGGGCCTTCGCCGGCGCCTCGAGGCCCTGGGCTACCAGGTGCGCGACCAGGGTAACCTGGCAGCCCCGATGGTCGAGACAAGCGAGCCGCCGCCGCCCGGGGCGAAGCTGCGCTACCTCGAGCCGATCGCGACCCTCTGCGCAGCCCTGGCCGACGCGGTCGCCGCCGCCATTAGGCGGGGCCAGCTGCCTCTGGTCCTGGGCGGCGACCATAGCCTCGCGATCGGCTCGGTCAGCGGCAGCGCCCGCGGTCGCACCCTCGGCCTGATCTGGATCGACGCCCACGCCGACTTCAACACCGCCGAGACTACGCCCAGCGGCAACATCCACGGTATGTCGGTGGCGGCCCTGACCGGGCACGGCCACCCGCTACTGACCGGGCTGGCCGGACGCACGCCCGCCGTCCGCCCCGAGCACGTGGCCATGGTCGGCGTCCGCGACCTAGACCAGCTCGAGCGCGAGGCGCTGCGCCGCTCGGGCGTCAGGGTCTACACGATGCACGAGCTGGACCGGCGCGGCATGGCGGCGGTGGTCGACGAGGCCAGCCAGCTGATCAGCCGCGGCACCGAGGGCTTCCACGTGAGCTTCGACCTCGATGTGCTCGACCCGCGCGAGGCGCCCGGCGTCGGCACGCCCGTCTTTGGCGGCATCTCGCGCCGCGAGGCCCACCTGGCCATGGAGATCCTGGCCCAGAGCGGGGGCATGCGCAGCCTCGACCTGGTCGAGGTTAACCCTATTCTCGACGAGCGCAACGCCACCGCCGAGCTGGCGGTCGAGCTAGGGCTATCGGCCCTCGGCAAGCGCATCCTCTAGGGAGAGCCAGAGGGGCGCATACGTAGGTGCGCCCCGCCAGGCAAGAGCGGGCAGACTGCGTTATCTCGGCAGCGCCATCAGCACGATCGGCAACGGCGCGAAGGCCTCGATGCGCTCGGGGTTGGTGGCGCTGAGCAGCAGCAGGCCGGTGGAGGAGCCGCCATCAAGGTTCACGGCCGCGTCGATCGCGAGGTCGCTCGTGGCCAGCCATGCGCTCAGCTCGGCCAGGGTGAAGGCGGCCGTCGGCGCGGCGATCAGCAGCACGTGTCCCGATTGGTCAACCGCCAGGGCGCTGCGCCGGTCACGCTCGCCATCCTCGTAGGTGTAGGCGGCCTCGCCGCCGGGGCGCACCAGCATCGGCCACCCCTGGAGCGCCTCGGCCAGCGGCTCGTCGGGGCTGTAGGGCGCGTCGGCCAGGGCGCGCAGCGTCACCACGCCGTCAGGCTCCACGGCAAACATGCCGCCGCGGCCCTCATAGCTTGTGCCGATAGTCTGGCCCTCGTGGGCTAGCAGCGCGACGGTGCGGCCAGCCTCGTCAAAGAAGCCGCCGTTGATCACGGCCAGGGCCCCCTC
>JAAXUL010001629.1 GCA_013336035.1 Chloroflexales bacterium | reverse complement strand
GCAGATGTGGCGCACCCGGCTCTCCAGCTTGCTCTCGCCCCCCGCCGTGCAGCGGAAGGCCGCCGGGATGCTGATCTCGGCCTTGTACAGGTCGGCCACGTCGTACACGAACGAGAGCAGCTTGCCGGTGTGGACGAAGCCGAGCGCGGGCGAGTAGCCGGTCGCGACGATCGCCGCGTGCGCGACCCCGTACAGGCAGCTGTTCGCCGCCGAGAGCGCCCGGTTGATCGGCTCGGCCTTGCGCCAGTCGTTCTGCTTGTAGAAGCGCCCGCTCCACTTCACCCCGGTCTCGCGGCTCCAGTGGGCATAGGTATCGCGCACGCGCACGCCCTCTTTCCCACGGATCTGCTTGAGCGTCAGCCCGGGGTCGAGCTGCTCGGGGAAGCGCAGCTCGTACATGCGCCGCACCACCCGCAGCCGCAGATCGGGGTCGCTGTGCATGGCCGCCTGGCGCAGCAGGTTGGACGACGAGCGCGTCTCGCCCATGCCCACGGCGTAGAAGCGCACCCCCTCCTCGCCGGCCCAGGCCACCATGCAGCCGCTCTCGGCCAGGGTCTTGATCGCGTTGTGCGTCACCTTCGTCCCCGGCCCCAGCATCAGCAGCGAGAGCGCCGCGCAGGGCACCTGGACGCGGCCCTCTTTGTCGATCACGGCGATGGCCCGGTCGTCCTGCTCGACGACGGCGTGCTCGACGTACAGGTACGACCACGAGTCGCGGACTTTGGGCAGGATGTGCAGGTCTTTCGGCATAGGAGCCCTCCTCAATGTTGCCGCGCCGGATGATGGCACCCCCGCCGGCACGGGGAGCTGGACAGGTTGGTAAGGTGCTGGGTACAGGCCTGGCTAGCTCAGGCTGGACACCGAGAGCAGCCCGAAGCCGAAGGCCTTGCCGCTGCCGATGCCGCCGGCCAGCGCCTCACGGAAGCGCTCCGCGTCGATCACCTCCAGGTGCCCGCTGAACAGCACGGCGCCGAAGCAGAGCGGCATCGTCCGCGCGCCGTCATGAGCCGGGCGGCGCCCGCGCTCCGTCGCCTGCGCCGCGACCTGCACGGCCGCGACCTCCGGGTGCAGCTCGGTGGTGAGCAGGCGAAAGCCGTGCTGGAGCCCCTTGCGGCCCAGCCAGGCCAGCTGCTCCTCCTCACGCAGCAGCGCGACGCGCTTGCCGAGCAGCCGGTTCTCGCGGCCGGGGGTACGGTCGCTGAGCGTCTTCGTCGGGTTGGCCCGCAGCCGGAAGAGCAGCCGCGCGCCGACGCCAATGCGGGCATACTCCTCGCCCACGCCGCGCACGGCGGGGTTGCCGCGCTCATCAGGGGCCGGGCCAAACATCTCGGCCGGGAGATGCGCCCAGTCGGGAGGGGCGCTGGACTGCACCAGCAGGCGGACCAGGGCCGGCGCGGCGTCGATGGGCTCGGCCCGGTAGAGCACCCCAAAGTGCGCGCGGGCCCGCGCGCCGACAGGGGCCTGGGGGAAGGCGGCCAGCACGGTGCAGTGCAGCTGGTGTGCGTCGCCCAGGTCGCGACGCACC
>JAAXUL010001628.1 GCA_013336035.1 Chloroflexales bacterium | reverse complement strand
GCCAGGGCGTCCGCCGGGGGCTCGCCGGCCAGCAGGTGGTACAGCGTGGCGCCCAGGCCGTAGAGGTCGGCCCGCTGGTCCGCCGCCCCGCCCTGGATCTGCTCGAGCGGCGCGTAGTGCGGCGTGTAGCCGGCCAGGGTCGCCCCGCTCAGCATCAGGGTCTGCCCGCCCGCCGCCCCCCGCGCCAGGCCGAAGTCGAGCAGCACGACCGCGCCCTCCGGGGTGAGCTTGAGGTTCTGCGGCTTGATGTCGCGGTGCACCACCGGCGGCGTATGGCCGTGCAGGTACTCCAGCGCGTCGAGCAGCGCGTCCGCCCAGGCCAGCGCCTCCCCGGCGGAGAACGGCGCGCGGCGCCGGGCCAGCAGCGCGCCCAGGTCGTCGCCCGGCACGTACTCCATCACCAGGAAGAGCTCGCCGACCTCCTCGAAGTGGTCGAGCACGCGCGGCAGGGCCGGGTGGCGCAGCGCCGAGAGCAGCCGGGCCTCGCGCCGGAACGCCCGCCGCAGCGCCTCATCGCCCGCCAGGGTCTGCTTCAGCGCCACCGTCGCGCCCAGGCGCCCGTCGCGCGCGGCGTAGACGGCGCCCATGCCGCCGCGCCCGGCCAGGGCCAGGATCTGGTAGCGGCTGTGGATGGTGGTGCCGGGGGTCAGGGCGCGCATTGGGGGCTCGCTGCGACGACGCCGGGTAGGACGCTGCGCCCATCATAGGCACGTGGCGCACGGGGGCGTTACGGGGCAGAGGCGCTCAGCTATGCTGCCGGCTGTGAGGGCCACTGATGCGGGGGCTGGGAAAGGCGTGAAACACTCCGTTGGTTGCGATGTGAACCTTATCATTTTAGTCAATCGTACTATATAGAGTTGTTTATAATTAAATGTATATACGAAGAAATACTATTTATCATATATTGTTTAGCTTGACGCGCTAGTGTGCCGAGTACAGCCTGTATCAGAGGTTCGTGGAGGAGGGGGCGCCATGCCCCAGATGGCCGGAAACCCGGCCAGAACAGCCAATTGCATGGGGGGGGGCGGCTATGCGCGTGTCTCTACGTCTTGCTCAGCTTCTGCTCGGCGTTGCTCTGCTGCTCCCGCTTGCGCAGATCGGCGCTCTGACCCGCACGGCCAGCGCAGCCTCCACCTTCCAGGTGAGCGGTACGATCGCCGGCCAGGCCGGCGTCGCCATCGCTGGGGCCACCGTGGCCGCCCTCGCTGCCGGCGGCGCCACCGTGGCCAGCGCGACCTCCGCTAGCGACGGGCGCTACGCCCTCGCCGTTGAAGCCGGCGTCTACGATATCCAGGTGTCGCCGCCCGCCGGCAGCCCCTACCAGGTCTCCACGCTCCGCGACCGCACGATCAGCGCCGACACCGCCATCGATATCGCTCTGGTCTCGGCCAGCGCTGTGACGCTTCGAGGGAAGGTGCTGGACGCGCGCGGGCAGGGGATAGGCAAGCAAGAGATCACGGTGGGCAACCTCAGCCAGTATACCGATGCGACCGGCGCCTACACCTTCACCCTGAGCCCGGGCACC